>JAMPEO010000100.1 GCA_023665105.1 Candidatus Gastranaerophilales bacterium
AAGCAAGCCACCGGTTCAACCAGCAAACAAAAAACCGGCGGCAACGAAAACTGTTAAAGTTTTTGCAGACATGACACGACAACAAGCAATAGAAAACGGGGCATTAGATTTATTTGACAGAATTGATAGCAATCACGATGGTGTAGCAACTGTAGACGAAATTAAGACATATAAACAAAATAAACAAGCTAATAACACACCTGCAAATCAACAAACACCACCTGCTCAAAAGACACCAACTAAAAAGAAAACAAGTAAATCAAGTACAAATAAGCCAACAACTACACCAACTGAAGGTGGATTTATTACTAGAGCTATGAGAAGAGGAAGAACGTCTTCCACCACTAGTTCCGATATCACACCTACGAGAAATATTAGTGCAGCAATAGTAAGTTCTGCAAAAACTAATAGAAGATCAAGCAAAAATAGAAGAGTAGAACGCTCAGAATCTATAACAGATATAATAAATAAGTCCGGATGGTTTCGTGTGGGATACTCTCCTACTAATGCTTCTTTAGAGAAATACAGACGTTCCGCAAAAACGACCTTTACTAAAGCCGAAGGTCAAGCAGAATCAAATAAAATTCCGATGCTGAAAAGGGCATGGTATGCTAAAAAACACGCCGCTACAAATACAAATACAAATAATAATGTTGAAGATGCAATATTAAACGAATTGAATGCTCATGCAGAACGTTTACGTAATAACCAGTTTAACGATTACGAAAGAAATGTTCTGGGCTATCACGAAAACATGACAGAAGAAGAAATCAAAAAAGCTGCAAAAGAAGCACTTCAATACACAGCTTTAGCAAGTTATGTTGATGATTTAGAAAATGCAAAACAAAAAGGCGATCAAACAGGTGATTATTCAGAATATAATGAACTTGTCAGAAATTTAAACACATTACAGGCTGAATCTTCAGACGTTTCAAGAGTCCAAGAAATAATCAACGTTTATGCGATTATTGAAGCAGACGATGCACATAAAGCAGAAGTAGCAAATACAGTTGCAACTTCTGCAAGAATGCAATGTGATGATGATGAAATAAACGGTTTATTATCTGAAACAGTATTCACATACGCAAACTCAGAAGCTGCAATAGAAACATTCGTTACAAATAACACTGAAAAAGAAGATGTCATCAACAGAGCTGCTCAAAAAGTTTCAGAAGAATACCCCGAAATAGCTGACAGAATCAACTTAAAACAAGTCATTGCAAGAGGATTTAAAAAAGCTGAAGATATGGGCGTACAACTTCCATCCAAAAGAAATCCATCAGCTAATTCAAACCCAAGCGAAACAATAAGCAGACAACAAGCAGAAGTTGCAAGTGTTGCAGAAATAAGAGAAGCCTCTAATGCAATATATAGCGATAGAAATACAGACGTAGAAACAGAGTCTAGAGATATTCAAGCGGAATTATCACAGTTTAGCGAACAAATAACTTCTGTAAATAGAACTACTAACCCAATCGAACGGGCACAAATAAAAAAAGAAATCACACAACATCTTGGAAACATTCTTAAAGATATTAGCAAAATTGATGATAATGAAGAAAAATCAGAATTTGTAGAACTAGTTCGCAACCACCTAAGACAAACAACAAACGATACTTTGTTTACGATGTACTTAACAGGTTCAAATGAAGTTAGAGAATTTATGAAAGATTTAATTGACATGGATGCTTTGTTCCATTATTTAGATACTCACCCTGCAGAAAAGAAAACCGCTTCGCCAGATATCCTTGAACTTTATCAAGAACATTTGGAAGAAAATGCTGAAGTGTAATAACAAATTTAGTTTAAAACTTTTCGATTCATAAATTTGTAAACAATGTAACAATTTTCAAACCCGTTGAAATCAGACGTTTTCAGAGAACTTTATATATATGACGTAGTATATTCATGAGAGCTTTACATGTCTGATTTAGATGTAAAAAGAGTACAAGTCAATACTTCAGACCAATCGGCAACCCCTGCTCGACAAGTAACCGGCAGCAGTACTAAGCCTACTATTTTTGCAGCAGGTTTAACTAAGGCTGATGCAGAAGCTAACGGCTTGATGGATTTATTCACAAAATACAATACAGACGGTGATGAAGTAATTTCTGAAAGTGAATATAACACATACACTACTGACCAACAAAATATAACAAGCAACTCCGGGAAACGAATTGCACAAGGCGGTATTTATACAGTTCAAAAAGGTGATAGTCTCAGTAAAATTGCTAACGACTTCGGCGTTGATTTAATGACCTTGTACAACAATAACAAAGATGTTATTGGACAGAACATGAATGCTATTCAGGTTGGACAACAACTTAAAATCAACAAGGTAAACAATACACCTGTACAAAATAGTCCATCCACAGAACAAAAACCATCAACCGAAAACGACAGCAAAGTTAAAATCTTTGCAGCAATGACAAGAGAACAAGCTGAACAAATCGGCGGAGAAACATTACAAGCATTTGAAGCTTTTTCAACAGACGGAAAAACAATCTCTAAAGAAGATTTTCAAAAGTATAATAAAATAATATACACACAAGATTTGAGCGTAGAACGTCAACAAGAATTGGCTAACCTTACAGGCTCAGAAAAAATAGAATTACTAAGAAAAAAATTAAACGAAAGTGCCGATTTTAGTGCAGTAAAAGACTACTTCAAAGGAATGTCTGTTGACCAAGAACAAGCTATGCAGTTCTTCGGTATAACACCGGAAATGCTTAAAGAAGCAGGTTTTACTCAAAAAGAAATAGAAGAAAATCCTGAAAAATTTGGAGAATTCTTCGCAAAAGCAGTTAAAGCAAAAGCTGATGCAGAAGTTCAAAACAAAGATAGCGATGAATACAAAACTATTTACAACCGTTTAAAAGCCGGAGATTTTACAGAGTTTGAAATACAAAGACTCGGTTTGCAAAAAGGTGTACAGCTATCGGAAGAACAGTTACAACAATATACAGAAAAAGCCATACGAGGTAAATATAATGCAGCCGTTGCGGCAATGATTTCTGATACAAACACAGAAGGTCATGAAGAATATCTGGCAGCATTTATACACGGTATAAAAAATGGTGCAATAGAAAATAATGACGATCTCAAAGCCAATACTACAATTATTGCTTTAGAAAAAAGTAAAGGCAGCAAGTATGCTGCAAGCATGGCAGAACTAGTTGCAACAAACACAAAAGACTTCGGAATATATGAAACATCCGAAGAAACAGCAATTCTTGCAACAAGGAGTATTATTGACACAGGCAGTCCAGAAACCGTTCAGAAACTGATTGAGAATAACCCTGATAAGATTGATATAATCAAAAATGTTGCTGATATAGTTATAGCTTCAATGCCTGACGGAGCAAACAAAACAGCACTGATGAATGCTGTTAACAACGGTATAGCAAACGTACAATCAGCACAATCCGGTGGCAACAGCAGTGTTTCCGGAAGCAGAAATCCTTCATCATCAACACCAAGCTACAGCACAAACCCACTCTCACCAAACAACAGGACTATTATTGAAGGACGCACTCATTATCCGACACCATCAGAAAACAGTTGGGAAACAGCTAGTCCTGAAGCAAAATCAGCAGTAAATATCATAAGAAATGAAATGAGCACTCCTGAACAAGTACGCTATTCTAAAGCAAAAATACAAGGAATACCTAAAGAAAAATTATTAAGCTTAATTGCAGAAAATTATGCACTTATTCCTGATAAATACAAAACTCATATCCGAAATTATTTTGGACAAATGCCTATGAATACAAGATTTGATATGTATTTACGTGGCAGCGATGATTTAAGAACATTTATGGATACTCAACACTTCATGAAACAGACTGAATTATATTCATATCTTAAAGGACACCACGCTGAACTGGTAAGTGCTCCGGAATCTGTTCAAGAAGCATTTGAATTGTGGCAGCAAGAAAATCCAGAATAAAATTATTTTTTCGGATTAGCAAGGTCTTCATAAAAGAAGCCTGAATGATGGTATTCAAAACCGGTTAGTTTACCTGAGCGTTTTCCATAAACAGGCGTAAAGCAAATGCCAAATGCTAATCTGCGTCCATCACGATACACAGCCTTAGACTCCGCATATTCCGGAGCGTCTTGAGCATATTTCCTTGATGCCTCTGTAACTTCAGCTGAATATGGAAGTCCACATCTTTCTATACTAGCCCTTTTTGCACGTCCGATAGGTTTTCCGTATTTGTTATTTACAACATCAACATCATTTCCGGTAATAATAGTTACAAAATCTTGATATTTTTGTTTTGCTTTGTCAAATACAGCTCTTATCTTTGGGTTGTAAGCATAATCTCTATCACCGCCTACACGCAAACCACCCCTAGTCATTTGACCTTGTTTCATTGTTGTTATCAAATCTTGATTCAATGTCTTTACGCGTTTAGAACCATTTAAATGAGCTTCCATATAATGAAGACATTTCTTTATATCAGCTTCAGAAACAAGTCTCTTCCCCTCAGTACTATAAAAATATGTATGATAAGATGCACCGAAATTTTGATTATTATAATTATTTACAGAAGACAGCATAACGAAAAACCTTATTTATTATGACCGGTTTTCCAACGGTGATCTAACTCTGCTTTTTTAGAATTTGCATTCAAATTAGCATTAAACAAGTTTCCTACAAGAATAGCTGCACCAACTACACCTGCAAGAACCTTTCCTGTAGTAGAAATATAATTAGGTGATTTTTTGATAATGCCTCTCAATCCATCTGCACCAAGCACAGCACACGCAGCAGCTGAACCATAAACTAACCCCTTTAAAGTCCCTGCAGCATATTGACCGATAGTTACCAAGCCTTTTCTAAAGCTTGTATATCCGTCCTTAAATTTTTGCCATCCGGATTTTTTTTCTGTTATTATCGGTTCATTATCACATGAGTCAATATCAACAATATCTTCTCCAATATCATCTAAAACAACATTAGATACAGAATTTTTAGGATTAGCCTTTGTTTCAGATGGTTGTGTCACCTGATTACTAAGACCTGCTCTAAAAGATATTGCCATATTCACACCTATCTTTCTTTACTACACATATACTTTAAAACATCTAATAAGATTTATTTGCTATTATTTAACAAAATTTTACAATAATAAGTGGCTAAAATTTAAGTATGATACAATAAAAGAAAAAAGTTTTAAGGAGAAAATATGAACAGTGTTGTTGTAGTAGGAAGAGCCGGCAGAGACGCGGAAATAAAATATTATGAATCAGGAAAATCAAGAGCAACATTCTCTCTTGCCGTAAATCGCTGGGATAGTAAGACTTCATCAGAAGTAACAGACTGGTTTAACATTGAAGTTTGGGACAAACAAGCTGAGTTCGCAAGCAACTACCTAAAAAAAGGCAGATTAGCAGCTATTGAAGGCAGAATAAGAACAAGCAGCTGGACTGACCAAGCAGGAGAAAGCAGACAATCTTATATTGTTACTGCGACAAACATAAGATTGTTAGGTTCTAAGAAAGACGCGGAATAATGATTATTTCTAATTTAGTAGGTGTTATTGCTGATGACTTAACAGGAGCAAATGACACCGCTCTACAATTTAAGAAATGCCATGCCAAAACAAAAATTTTGCTTGATTATTCCATTCCTCCGGAAAACGACGCAAATACCGAGATTTGGGCTATTTCAACAGAATCCAGAAACATAGGTTCAGGTGCTGCTGAGTTTAGAATGCTTGAAACTATTTCTAACCTTAATAAAAACCTTAATCTGGAATATTTTTATAAAAAAATAGATTCTACCGTAAGAGGAAATATTGCTATAGAAACTCTTACTATGGTAAAAGTATTAGATTACGATGCATCTATAATTATCCCTGCTTTTCCATCAGAAGGCAGAATCACCGTCGGAGGTTATCATTTATCAAAAGGGATTCCTATTGGCAGAACAGAAATGGCTAGAGACCCGCATTCTCCTATAACAGAATCACACGTTCCATCTTTGCTAAAAAGTCAACTTCACGAAAATGAACAAGAACTAGTTGGTTCCATAGGGTTAAAAACTGTAATGAACGGTGCAGGTCCAATCCTAATGAAAATCAATGAATTGATTAAAGAAGGTAGAAAACTAATCGTTGCTGATGCCGCAAGCTTGACAGATATTGAACAAATTGTTCTTGCAATAAACAAGTCCAGTTATAAAATTTTACCGGCAGGAACTGCTGCTACAGGAAACATCCTAGCCAAGTTGTGGTTACCAGAAGCAGAGCTTGAAGAATGTGAAGAAGTTAAAATTCCAAAACTACCAAAGCTAATCATCTCCGGTAGTGCTACTCAAATTAACGCTCATCAAATAGAACAACTGGAACAAAGTTATGATTATGATAACGTTTGCACAATTCCATTAAATACAGAAATGGTTATAAATGGATTAAACGATGAATTTATCAATGACATAATAGAGAAACTCGGTAATGATAATATTGTCGTAATAC
>JAMPEO010000101.1 GCA_023665105.1 Candidatus Gastranaerophilales bacterium
CTTAATAACTTAAATTCTTTGTCTGTAATATTAAAGCCCGTTACTTCTCTCATTTATGCTCCTCTCTTTAAATTATGTTTGATAACCTAAAATTTCAAATATGATTAACTTTTATATACCTTTGTTTCAAACCCCAAAACTAACGACAAATTCTCACGTGTCATTTTTTTAGACTCTCTTAAATTCCTTACGTTTGTTGCTATATTAGTTTTTGATGTTTGACTCATAATCTATTATTGGATTATCATTCTAATAATAACAGGATTGTCAGTCCATGTGTGGATTAAATTATTAAAGGAGAGAATTATGAAAAAGATTTTAATGTTATTGTTAGTGATAGTTTAGGTATGCAGGTATATGCAGCTGAACGAGTCGCCGTAAAACTATCACGTGTTTTTGATGGAGACACTATCGAAGTTACAAATGAAAAATCAGAAAAAGAAATTATTCGATTTTTAGGAATTGATACTTATGAAACATCCCCAAGTAACAGAGCTTACCGTCAAGCATACGAAAATAATCTAAAGATAGAGCAAGTTGTTGCAGAGGGAGTAAAATCTAAACTTATTTTAGTTAAACTGTTCAAAGATAATTCAACAAAACAATTATATCTTGAACGACATGGCAAGGATAAATATGGCAGAACACTTGGAGTTATGTACTTAGGTAAAATAAATATAGAAAAATATATGCTTGAAAATGGTAATGCATAAAAATACGAATATATAAAACAGTAATTTTATATACTTATACTTTACCCCTATTATTTACCCCCTTTATTTATCCTTTTATTTACTCCTGCCGCTTAGTTGTCCGCAGGCAGCGTCAATGTCCGCACCTCTTTCAAGTCTTACGGTAACTTTTTTGCCGGAGTGCTCAAGTAAATATTTAAATTTCATTATTTCATTGTTGGATGGTTTCTTATAACCTGTATCATTTACATCATTGTACGGGATAAGATTGATATTGCATTTTAAATCTTTTAATAGTATAGCTAACTCTTTTGCAGAATTTATGTCTGAATTGAAATCCTTGATGAGAATATATTCAACAGTAATTCTTCGTCCTGTTTTTTCTACATAGTCCAGTAATGCCGGTTTGAGTTTTGAAAGCGGATATTTTTCTTCAATAGGCATTATGGTTTTTCTGATTTCGTGATTAGGTGCGTGTAAAGATATTGCAAGTGTTGATTGAAGCTCGTGTTCAGCAAGCTTGTTTATTTGCGGAACAATGCCGCTTGTAGAGATTGTAATTCTTCTTGCACCAATTTGGAAATCATTATTAAATATTTCAATCGCTTTTAAGACATTATCAAGGTTTAGTAGCGGTTCACCTTGTCCCATAAAGACAATGTTTGTAACTTTTAATCCTGTATCACGTTGAATTGTCAGAACTTGTTCAATAATTTCTTTATATGATAAATTTCTAATAAATCCTCTTTTACCTGTTGCACAGAATGAACAATTAACAGCACATCCGACTTGTGAACTTACGCAGGCTGTAAGGTTTGCACGGTTATCAAAACGCATAAGAACTGTTTCTACACATTGCCCGTCAGGATATTCAATCAAATACTTAAGTGTGCCGTCATTACTTACTTGTTTAACTTTTATTTTTGTATCTGTTACAACAGCGACTTTCTTAAATTCTTCACGGAAACTTTTTGATAAATCGGTCATTTCATCTATTGATGAAACTGATTTAAAATATATCCAGTTATGGATTTGTTTTGCACGAAACTTTGATGCTTTTAGTTCGTCAGTTATTTTAGTAATTTCTTCCAGTGATAAACCTGATAATATATTCATACTTAACTTTCTTTGTTATTTAATAAATGAGTTCTATAAGAATTATAACTCAACTAAGTCATTTTTTATAAGGTTATAAAAATCTTCTGTAATATTGTTTAAATCAATAACATCAACTTCGTATGGTAATGTTGAGTTTTCAAAATTATTTTTAATAGTTGATAAAATTTTATTATTTAAACTTTCATCAGATAATGCAATATCAATATCTGAATATTTTTTTGATGTTCCTTTGGCTCTGGAACCAAATATGTATATATTACAATTAGGCAAATTGGTTCTTATTTCTTTCCTAATATAATTTATGTATTTTTCGTTTAAGTCTATCATATATTATTTTCAAGTTTGTTTAAAAGATATTTAGCATCTTCTCTGAAATCTTTAACAATAGAAACAATTTCATTGGCAATTTTTTCATCGTATGTGTGGGATGAAGAATTACGTTTTTGTCTGTAATCTGTCCATTTTTCAAGGTTATTTAAGAGTAGTCCCATTTGATTTGCGATTCTTATTGTTTCATTAAAAGTTAGCGTGTCAGGTAAGTCATTTGCTTGATTCTGTAAAAACCTGGTTAGCATTTTTATGCTAAGAGAATATGTATATTCAAAACGTTGAATAACAGCATCTCTAATCGCATTATCATCATTTTCCTTATCATAACGAATAATTATTTCATCTAATGAATTTAAAGCATTTTTTAAATAAGTTAAATCAATCATAGACTAATGTTATCATAAAATATATGAAATATAAACTTATTGTTTTGTCGTAATTAAGCTTTTTTATTTCTTTTTGATGATATGACTGATGCAACAATTATGCCTAACCCTGATAATCCTGTGACTATTTCCGGTACAGGTTTAACTGTTGATATAAACATTAAAATAGCAAGAACACCTATTGCCCAATGTGCACCGTGTTCCAAGTATATAAACTCATCCAGAGTTCCTTTTTCTACGAACATTATTGTTAATGATCTTACAAACATAGCTCCTATCGCAAGTCCTATAGTAATAATTACAATATCGTGACTTAATGCAAATGCTCCAAGTACACCATCCAGAGAGAATGATGCATCTATTAGTTCAAGATATAGAAAACTTATTAAGCCGGAGCAAGCTAAGAATTTGCGTGCAATTTTACAATCTGTTTGTAAATGTTCTTCTCTGCGTTCTTCCAAATCTTCAAGCTTTTGAGAAATGGTGTCAATCGCCAGATATGTAATTATACCTGCGATGCCTGAATATATAACACTGAAATGCAGCGGAGCAGGTTGGAACATTTGTACCACGTCAAGTGCTGCAAGTGTTATTAATGTGTCTAATACTTTGTTGCCCGGAACTTTCTTCATTAAACTTTCTACAGGTTTAAGCCAATCTGTTTCTTTTTTAGGGTTAAGAAAGAATCCTAAGAATAACATTAACAGGAATGTTCCGCCAAATGTAACAATAGTTGCGTGTGTTTGATGGAGATAATGAGCATATAATTTTGCATTATGCAATGCAATATCTAAAACTCTTAGTATTCCCAGATGAGCGAAAATAGAAACAACTAATAGCGGGAATAAAAACCGCATTCCGAATACGGCAATAGCTATCCCCCAAGTTATAAATCTGTGTCTCCATTGCGGAGTCATTTTCTTTAGTTTTGTGGCGTTTACAACTGCATTATCAAAAGATAAACTAACTTCGAGCACGCCTAAAACAAAGGCGATAAACACGCAAAGTAATCCGCTGCCGGGCAAAATATGTTCACCCCAAAAATACGCAAGGATTAAACCTATAACGGTTACTATAAATGACTCTTTAAAATATTCCATACATCTGATTATATCTAATATAAATAGTTTTTTCAATCAGATAAAGAAATTAACCTAGAGAATCAAGAATATTTTGAGCACCGTTTATATCAAATTCGTATTGATGGATTTCTTGTACAATACGTGTACGTGATTCTTCCGGCGTTTCCATTATTTTTTCGACGACTTTAGGATCAAGATATGCAAAGAAATCATCTAATTCAATAGTTGGTTTTGTTACGCCACTTTTGCTAATAGATTGCTTCTTTTCAGCGTTTTCAGCTCTTAGCCTTTTTCCGGTTGATACTTGTGATTTTAGAGTGTCGATGTCGGAACTGTCGATTTTGTTTATGTCAAACGGGTTCATTTTTTTCTCCTTGTTACACACTACACTGTTTGAAAGAAAGCTGAATGTTCTGAATTGCCTAAATTCTTTATTCTTGTTTACAATTATTAACAATCATTAAAAACACTTGCAAATAGTGGATTGTACGACTTTATTTGAATTATGCTTCTTATATATTATAACAATTTTTTCATAATTTTCAATACCGGCATGGGGAAAATACGCTAATAATTTTGGTGCAAAAAATTGTGCCCTGCTTCTTTCTGTTTATATTCACTCTCTAGACTAATTCAAGTAATTCTAAAACTTTTTTCTTTATTTTTGGAGAAAGAGTTTGTAAATGTTCTAATATTAAAAGGTCTAATGTATCGTTTTCCGTGTGTTGATATTTGATAAAGTCTAATAAAAGATTTGGTTCAATTTGAAAATATTTTATTAAGCTGACTATAGTAGCAAATGATGGAGTGTGTTTTCCATTTTCAAGATTACTAAGTGTAGTAATATCAATATTTATAACTTCGCAAACTTTTTCCTGAGTAAGTTTTCTTTCTTCACGTACTCGTTTAATTCTTAGTCCAAGTAATTTTTGTTCGTTTATTGACATATAGTCACTCTATTATCTTTGCTAAGAAATGTCAATGGTAATATTTCTAAATTTGTTCTGATGCGTAAAAATAGATGTATTTATCAAAAGGTCTAAAAAGACTCTCTAAAATTTGCTTAGTTACCTAAAAGCAAAAAGCCGGTATAAGAAATATACCGGCTTTTTTATTTTTTCTTGAAACTTATGCTTCAGGAATATCTTTTATGCTAAGAGCAATTCTGTGTTCTTGCGGAGTGAATCTCTTAATAAGAACTTTAACTTCATCACCAACTTTGAATAAGTTGAATGGATTAACGTTTTCGTTGCTCATTTCTGCTACAGGTAATAATGCTTCAACACCTGGGAAGATGTTAATGAAAGCACCAAATGTAGTGATTTTGTTTACTGTACCTGTTACAACTTGACCTTCTTCGAATTGACCTTCGATTTGTTGCCAAGGATTTTCGCCCATTCTCTTAAGAGATAATGAAATTCTCTTTAATTCTGTATCAATCTTAATGATTTTAACTTCAATAGTATCACCTAGTGTAATAACATCAGATGGGTGTTTAATTCTTTGCCAAGAAATTTCAGAGATTGGTAATAAACCATCGATACCGTTGATGTCAACGAATGCACCGAAATCAGTGATTCTTACAACTGTACCTGATACTACTGAATCTTCTTCTAAAGAAGCTAATACGTTGTCAACAACTTGGTCACGTTGTTCAGCAACAGCTTGTCTTTGAGATAAGATAAGTTTGTTTTTCTTAGGATCTGCTTCAAGAACCTTAACTTCAATCTTAGTATCAACAAGACCATCGAAAGGAACTCCTGTTCTTAATTGAGAAGAAGGGATGAAACCTTTAAGGTCTGCAACGTCAACAAGAACACCGCCCTTAACTGTTGATACAACTTTTGCAAGGATAGTATCACCTTGAATTTTTGCATCGTTAAGTTGTGCCCAAGCTTGAGCAAATGCAATTCTTTTCAATGATAATAACATTGAATCTTCGTTATCTTCTTCTTTTAATACGTAAAATTCTTTTACATCACCAACTTCAAGAGTAGGTTCATCAGATGATAATTCTTTGTTTGGTAAGTATGCTTCCATTTTAGCACCTTTAACGCTAACTAAATATCCGTCTGATTCTTTTCTCATTACTGTACCTTCTACGATATCAGCAACTGCGTGTTGTTTCGCAAACGAATCTTCTAATAATTGTTCGAATTCGTCTAAAGTTTTTTCTGCTGTAGTCATTCTATATTCCTCCTTTTAATTCTTTTACAACTTTTTCTATTACTGATTGAGGGGTTGATGCCCCTGCTGTTACGGCAATGTCTTGTGCCTCATCAATAATATCTTTATAATTTTTTAGTTCTGTATCATTTTCAATATGGATTGTTTTTGCAGAATCTTTTAAAATCTCTGCTAAGTGAGTTGTATTAGCACTTTTTTTAGAGCCTACAACAACCATCAAGTCGTTGTTTTGTGCAAGTTCTTTAGCTTCTTTTTGACGCATTGATGTGCTTGAACAAATAGTATTTTTTATTCTCAACTCTTTTGATATTGGGGTTAAGTATCTTACTATTTCTGTTAGGTTTTCAACTCTTTGAGTTGTTTGTACAACTACACCTACTTTTTTATGTTTTTTGATGCGGTCTTCATACTGTTTCAAACCATCAGAAGAACTTGCAACAACAACATTGTCACTCCACAATTCGGCGTTTGCTTTGATTGCAACAACTTCAGGGTGCTCTGATTTGCCTACGATTACTAAAAAGTAATCTTCTTTTGCAAGTTCTATGGCTTGTTGTTGGACTTTCTTAACGTCCAAACATGTTAAATCAACTATTTCAAATCCCGCTTTTTTAATATTTTCAAAAACTTCCGGAGAAGCACCGTGACTTCTTATA
>JAMPEO010000102.1 GCA_023665105.1 Candidatus Gastranaerophilales bacterium
CTTAATAACTTAAATTCTTTGTCTGTAATATTAAAGCCCGTTACTTCTCTCATTTTATGCTCCTTTCTTTAAATTATGTTTGATAACCTAAAATTTCAAATATAATTAACTTTTATATACCTTTGTTTCAAAATCCATAAATTAAATATAATTAAGATATCATCAAGGCACCACTATCACACAAGCACCATTTCAAACCAAATCTTTACTATCATCTTTTGTTTATGATAAAATGTCAGCACAGGGGTTTTTTAATGGATATAAGAAAAATATTATCTATACAAAAAAATGTTGATATACAAGCAAATTTGCCTGATGGTGTAATATTTACTGCCACAAGCGGTATTATCCAATGGGCAAATGATATTGCTCATGACCTGTTTAGGGTTGAATTAAACCAACTTATATCTAAATCTGTTAACGACCTTTTAGAAAACGGCTATGACCTTATAGTTAATTCCGCTAATACTCATAAAGCACTTATTGCAAAATATACTCAAGGTGAAGAATATTTTGAAATAACCGCCAGAGAAATTGAGGGTGGGTACGTAGTTGCTTTAAGAGATTCTACACAGAATTACAAAAGAATTTCAAATATACTTGAAGAACAAGAAACCTCTCAAAAGGTAAACAGTGATAAGAACACATTCCTTGTAAAACTTGCTAATGAATTTAACTCACCGATTCAATCAATAATCGGATTTGCTCAAGGATTACTTGATGGACTTGGCGGGCAAGTTTCTGACAAACAGGCAAAATACGTTAATATTATTAAGAAAAATTCATCTGAATTATTATATTTCTTCAATAAGCTTGTCGAACTTTCTCAATCAGAAGGCAATTTAATAGAAAGCGAAGAAAAATATTTTGATATAGTTACAACTCTTGATAACATAGTTAAAGCAAACAAACACTTAAACAGTGAAAAGGCTGTAAATATACATTATGAAGTAAATCCTGACTTCAAGAAAATGGTATATCAATCTGAAACAGCATTCAAACTTATGATGCAAAACCTGATTGAAACAGTAATGAGAGAAATAGATTTAGGAAATATTTATGTAACTTTATCTGATGCAGACGAAGATTTCTTGACAGCAAGAAATATTCCTATCAATTCTTCATTACTAATTACAATATCAAGCACCAACATATCTGTACTTGAAACAGATTTACCAACATTATTTAATCCGTATGCAACAATAGAAAAAGCTAATAAACGTACAATTTCAAGAGCATTAGCACTTGGCACGGTCGCTAATATTGCTAAAGATTTAGGCGGTGTAATATGGGCAGAAAATGTTCCTATGAAAGGGTTTGTTTTTAGTATAGTTATTCCTAGAGAGAAAGCACATAATGAGTAATGTTAGTTTAAAAAACCTTTGTAAGTCTTATGATAAAACAAAAGTAATCATCAATGATATCAACCTTGAAATTTCAGACAAAGAATTTATTGTACTTGTCGGAGCATCAGGATGCGGCAAATCTACTATCCTTCGAATGATAGCAGGATTAGAGGATATTACATCAGGTGAAATCTTAATTGGGGACAGAATAGTTAACAATGTCCACCCGAAAGATAGAGATATTGCTTTTGTATTCCAAAGCTATGCATTATATCCTCACATGAGTGTTTACGACAATATTGCATTCGGTTTAAAAATGAGAAAAACCGATAAAGAAACTATTGATAAAAAAGTCAAAGAAGTTGCAGAAGTGCTTGATTTAAGCCAATATTTGGATAGAAAACCAAAACAACTTTCAGGCGGACAAAGACAACGTGTAGCACTCGGACGTGCTATGGTTAGAAATCCTAAGGTCTTCCTTATGGATGAACCGCTTTCAAATCTTGATGCAAAACTTCGTGTCCAAATGCGTTCAGAAATCAAAAAACTTCACAAACGTCTTGATACAACATTTATCTACGTAACTCACGACCAAACAGAAGCTCTTACAATGGGTGATAGAATTGTAGTACTTGATAAAGGAGTTATTCAACAGGTAGATACTCCGTCAAACATCTATTCTAACCCTGCAAATACATTTGTAGCGGGATTCATAGGGCAGATGAATTTCATTGATGCCAAGATTACAGCAGCAGGTCTGGAATTTGAAAACGCAGTTATTCCTATCAATGATGAACTTCGCTCCAAGTTTGGAGATAGAGAAGAGCTTATCATTGGTATCAGACCTGAAAATATGACTATTGGAGATATAAAATTCAATGTAGCAGTTGAAATAAGTGAAATGCTTGGAAGCGAAAAGATAGCTTATTGTAATATCCAAGATAAAAAATGTTCTGCAAAACTTGCTCCTGATTATAATATCGGCGAATCAATAGAACTTGCTGTAAGTACCGATTCTATGCTTTTCTTTGACAGAGAAACAGGTAAAAATATACTTTAAATTTGATATTTGTCTTTTTCAAACACAAAAATATTTATAAGTGAAAATATCATTATAACAACCAACAGAATTACAGCAAGAGCAGATGCGTAGCCTAAATCAAGGTTTTCAAACGCACGTTCATATATATAGTAAACAATAGTTTTGCTTGAGTTAAGCGGGCCGCCTTTTGTCATAACATAGATTTCAACAAAAACTTTCATAGCTGAAATTATACTAATAGTTGAAACCAATGCAATGGTTGGCATTATTTGCGGAATAGTTACAGTAAGATGCTTTCTCAAAAAGCTTGCACCGTCAATATCACAAGCTTCATAAAGTTCTTGAGGAACACTCATAAGTGCCGCAAGATATATCATCATATAATATCCGATACCCTTCCAGATAGTAACGATAGCGACAGAGAGCAATGAAAACCTTGAATCGGTAAGCCATCCAATAGGATTAAAACCAAGAATTGTAACAAAATAGTTTAGAATCCCCTCTTGAGCATACAACCACTTAAACGCTATTGCTGCAACAACAATCGAAACAATAACTGGTAAATAAATCAATATTTTATATAACGTTATTCCTCTTATTTTTTGATTAATTAGTACTGCTAAGAACAACGGGAATATTACAAGAAACGGAACTGCCATAACAAGAAACAAGAATGTGTTTCCCATAACTTGATAAAACAATCCGGAATGTAATATATTTGTATAGTTTTTAACACCTACAAAAGCGGGATTATAAATACTGTTTGAATAATCATAAAAACTTAATCCGATTGTTTGGAAAAACGGAATAAAGAAAAAAACCGTTAAAACTGCAATAGCAGGTAATATAAACAAATATGGAACATATTTTTTATAATATTTGAACATATAGTCATTATATAGAATGAAGCCTAAAAACTCAATAGATAAAAAAGAGTATTTCAGTATCTATTTTTTATACGCTTAAAAACAGACTCTTAAACAAGTTCATAGTAACAATCAATTTTGCCGAGAAGGTACAATTTGTACTAAAGCAATTTTTTGAAGTATAATTCAATTATGAAATTTTTAGAAAAAATAAATAATTTAAGTAAACATCCTGCGTTTTATGTTTTTGCGATGAGTGGACTTGGACCATTATGGATATGTTACAGGTATTCGAAAATAATATCTCCAACAGAAGGAGAGGTTATTATCTTTGTTGTCTTTATGGCATTTTTTTATTCCTTGTTATGTATTATATTATCATATATTGTACATGTTATTTGTATGATATATGACTATCAAATAAAATCAAAAAGAATAATAAATAGCATATTTTTAAAAATAATATGCTGGCTATTAAATATTATTTCAATTATATTTGTATTTTTTATGATATTTGCTTATATAATATGTTGGGTTAATAACTTATTGTTTTAGGAACAAAAGACTGATTAAAAAATCAGTCTTTTGTTATATTATTCAAGTATTAATTTTTAGGAAATCTTCTATAATATCCTGAAACAACTGTACCATCAGAACGTTGGTATTCTTCAACGTAAATAAGTTCTCCTAAATATGTTCTTTTATCTAAATCTTCTTTAGAAGGTATTTTTTTAATTGAATAATACTGTTTTAAATATAAATCAATTAATTCTTTATCTGCATTATTAATATTTATTTCTTTATCATGTAAAATTCTATTATTTTTATTAAAAATGTTATCATCATATGTGATATATTCAATTCCTGTTTTAAATAATGGGGTTTTATCTTGTTCAAAATATTCTTTTTTGTATTCTTTTGCTTCTGATAACGGTGCAAGATTTTCTAGCTTATGATCTTCTAAATTTATATAAGGTGACTTATTTTTATAAAAACTTTCACCTTCGCCATTTGCATTAAGTATCATAATTTTACCAATATGAGCATCAATATTAGTAAGAAATATTTCATCACTAGCATTTCCATAATTAGTAATATTATCTGTATAATTTATTTGTAAACTATATAGATATTTTATTCCATAAGCATTAAATGTAACTGCATTTACACCAAATTCAGTTCCTAATATTGCACTTTCACTTCCACCAAGAGAGTGGCCTGTTACAGTTATATTTTCTTTACCATACTGCTTAACTAAATCAAAATAAACACTTTTGGCATCTTTTATTTGGTTTGGTAAAAACGCTAGTCCCATTTCCATATCATTCCATAAATCTTTCGTCGCTTCTGTTTTACCAGCATCTAATTCTGTACCTCTAATTACAAGAATAACTTTATCACCTTTTTTATATAATTCTGAATAGAACCCGGTCTGATTATTATAGTATTTATCAACATATTCCCAGCCGTTGATATTTTTAGGTTTATCTTTTTGGTAAACTGCTTGTGATAAAATTTTGCAATCTTCGTGTAAATGTAAATCATAATCTTTCATTGTGGGGTCTCCTTATTTAGTCTAGTAATAATTAGTTAGATATTAACAAATTGATATTATAAATATTCTAATATATTTTCAGATAATAATACGATTCTTAACAAAAAATTAAGAATTAAGCACACTCTAAACAACATCATAAAAAATTGAACATAGGTAAAATATAATAAAATAATTACCTTTTCTGAGCTTATTTCATAGTAACAATCAATTTTGCCGATAAGGTACAATTTTGTACTAAAGCAATTTTTTGAAGTATAATTCAATTATGAAATTTTTAGAAAAAATAAATAATTTAAGTAAACATCCTGCGTTTTATGTTTTTGCGATGAGTGGACTTGGACCATTATGGATATGTTACAGGTATTCGAAAATAATATCTCCAACAGAAGGAGAGGTTATTATCTTTGTTGTCTTTATGGCATTTTTTTATTCCTTGTTATGTATTATATTATCATATATTGTACATGTTATTTGTATGATATATGACTATCAAATAAAATCAAAAAGAATAATAAATAGCATATTTTTAAAAATAATATGCTGGCTATTAAATATTATTTCAATTATATTTGTATTTTTTATGATATTTATTTATATAATATCCTGAAACAACTGTACCATCAGAACGTTGGTATTCTTCCACATATATCAAATTCCAATATGTACCAGTCTGTAGGTCAGTTAATGCCTGACACATTACTTGCTGTAAATAAAAAGAGCTCCTATAAAGGAAGCTCTTCTAATTTATTCTAAATACCAATACTTACTCAGCTGTAACTTCAGCCTCTTGTACTTGTTTAGATTTTTTCTCAAAAACGATTTTTTCATCAGCAAGCTTAAGAAGAATTACATCGCCGGGTTCATACGCATTAGTCAAGATTTCTTCAGCAAGTTGGTCTTCAATCTTACGTTGAATCAATCTTCTTAATGGTCTTGCACCATAAGCTTCTGAGTAACCGTCTTTGGCAAGGAAGTCTTTAACTTCATCAGTAACTTCGATAGACAATTCTCTTTCAGATAATCTCTTGAATAAGTCTTTCATCATCAAGTCAACGATTTCTCTGATTTCTTCTTTTTGTAAGTGATTAAATACGATGATATCGTCGATACGGTTCAAGAACTCAGGTCTGAATGCTTTCTTAAGTTCTTCATTAACTGTATCTTTAAGTTTTTCGTATTTATCTTTGCTTGCATTTTCTGCTGTAGTGAAACCAAGCTTACCTTGAGTTGTAATCATACTTGCACCAACGTTTGATGTCATGATGATAACAGTATTCTTAAAGTTAACGTGACGACCTTTAGCATCCGTTAATCTACCGTCATCAAGGATTTGAAGCATGATATTGAAAATATCAGGGTGAGCTTTTTCGATTTCGTCAAACAAGATAACAGCATAAGGTTTCTTTCTGATGATTTCAGATAAGTGACCGCCATCATCATAGCCGACATATCCAGGAGGAGAACCAATCAACTTGGCAGTTGAATGTTTTTCCATAAATTCTGACATATCAACACGAACCATGTTATCTTCTGAACCAAACATAGATTCAGCCAAAGC
>JAMPEO010000103.1 GCA_023665105.1 Candidatus Gastranaerophilales bacterium
CTTGCAGTAGAACTTATAATATATTCTAGATTATCTAATAATTGTTTGCGGCTTTTTTCTATATTAGAAAATGCTCCGGCTTTGATAAGTCCTTCTAATGATTTTTTGTTAACATATTTTTGATCAAGTCGTTTACAAAAATCAAAGATATTTTTAAAATCACCATTTTCTTCCCGTTCTGCAATGATAGCGTTAACAACGGCTTCTCCAACTTGTTTGATAGCAGCAAGTCCGAATCTGATATCATTTCCATCCGGAGTATATTCAAGATAAGACTTGTTTATATCAGGTGGTAGAATTTTTATGCCAAATTTTTGAGCTTCTTCTATGTATAGTTGTGTTTGGTCTTGTCTGTCTGCAACACTGGATAAAAGTGCTGATAAATATTCAACAGGATAATGACATTTTAAAAACGCTGTTTGATAAGCAACAAATGCATAAGCTGCAGAGTGAGACCTGTTAAAACAATATGATGCAAAGGCAAGAATTTGGTTAAATAGTTTTTCTGCGTCTTCTTTAGACATATCGTGTTTTGCCGATGCTTCAATAAACTTGCCACGTTGCTCTTCCATTGTTTTTAAGTCTTTTTTACCCATCATACGACGTACTTGGTCTGCTTGACCTAGTGAGTAATCAGCAAGAACCTGAAAGACTTGCATAATCTGTTCTTGATAAACGATTGTACCGTATGTATCTTTTAGTACAGGTTCTAATAACGGGTGAGCGTATGTTACAGCTTGTTCTCCGTGTTTTCTGGCTACGAAATCATCAACCATGCCGGAGCCTAGTGGACCCGGACGGAATAGAGCTACCAATGCACCTAAGTCTTCAAAAACGTCAGGTTTAAGACGTTTAACAAGGTTTATCATACCTTGTGATTCAAGCTGGAATATACCAACTGTTTCACCTTTTGATAACATTTCATAAGTTGGTTTATCATCTAGCGGAATATTGTTTATATCAAGTTTTACATCTCTGTATTTATCTACCATTTTTACTGTTTTAGTAATCATGGTAAGGTTACGAAGTCCTAAAAAGTCCATTTTTAAAAGGTCTAGAACTTCAGTTGCTTCGTGTTTAGGATAACCTGTCTGTACAATACCTGTTTTTGCAGGTTGAACCGGAAGGATTGTATCAAGAGGTGCGTGTGAAATGATTACACCGGCAGCGTGTGTACCTGTTCCGCATTTTAGTCCTTCAATGGCGATTGCCATATCTACCCAACGTTTGAAGCTGATTTCTTTACCTGTTTCCAGATTGTTAATCTTGTAATCTTCATCATAAAGTTGTTTAAACTCCGAGCCTTCAGCCGTTACTGCATCTTTTAACCATTCTGCTTTGCTGTTAGTGCCTTTTGCGATTTCTATTGCTGGATCAATTAGCCCTGTAAGTCTGTTACTTTCTGAAAAAGGAACTTGAAGGACACGTCCAACACCTTTGAATGCCGCTTTTGGTGCGTAAGTTGAGAACGTAATAATTTGACAAACTTTATCTTCACCATATTTTTTTGTTACGTAGTCAATAACTTCTCCACGTCTGTCAATACAAAAGTCGATATCAATATCGGGCATTGTAAAGCGTTCAGGGTTTAAGAATCTTTCAAACAAGAGTTTATGATAAATTGGGTCAATATCTGTGATTTCTAATGCGTATGCAACTAATGAACCGGCTGCAGAACCACGACCCGGACCAACCGGAATGTCATGAGTTTTTGCATAGTTAATAAAGTCCCATGTGATTAAGAAATAAGCCGGAAATCCCATCTGCTCAATAACACCAAGTTCATATTTAGCACGTTCGTATATTGATTCAGGAGGGTTTTCCCCATATCTTTTTTTGATACCTTCCATTACAAGATAGTTTAAGTATGTTTCGGTTGTGTAGCCTTTTGGAACTTCGTAATGTGGTAAAGGTGCATCGTGTAATTTAATAGTTAAATCACATTTATTTGCAACTTCTTCTGTATTTGTAACACATTCTTCAAATAAATCTGCATCCATCCATCTAAATGCATCACGCATTTCTTCTTTTGTTTTTACATAAAATTCGTTATTTGAAAAATGGAATCTGTCAGGATCATCCTTGTTTGAGTTTGTTTGTAGACATAACAATGTGTCATGCATATCTGCATCGCTTCTTCTCAAATAATGAGAGTCATTAGTAATGACCATTTTTATATCAAGTTCTCTTGCTAGGCTTATTAGCTCTGGATTTGTTCTTTTCTGCTCATCAAGACCATGATCTTGAAGTTCCAAATAGTAATCATCTCCAAACAAATCTTTGTATCTCTGGGCAACTTCTTTAGCTTTTGCTTTATTGCCCTTTAGAAGTTCTTGAAGTACTTCACCTCCAAGACAGGCAGAACAGCATACTAATCCTTCGTGATGTGCTTGTAGAAGTTCCCAGTTAATACGAGGTTTATAATACATACCTTCACACCATGCTGTTGATACAAGTTTAATCAAGTTGAAATAACCGGTTGTATCTTTAGCAATTAGAACTAAGTGATATAAAGGGTTGTTATGTGCATCTTTTTCGTGTATATCTCCGCTATGTACGTAAAATTCACAGCCAACAAGTGGTTTTATTCCATTTTCTTTTGCGATTTCATAAAATTCGACAGCTGAGTACATAACGCCGTGATCGGTAATGGCTATTGCAGGCATGTCATTTTCTTTGGCAAATTTTACCAAATCTTTAATTCTTATCGCTCCATCAAGTAATGAATACTCGGTGTGAATGTGTAATGGAACAAATTTTGACACTAATTACTTCCTTTTTATTATTTTATATTATCACTATGCCAAATAGTGACGTTAAATCATTGATTTGCTATAACAATACCCTATCACACATGTGTGTGTATTTTTGTAAAAAAATAAAAGAGCTTTAATATTTAATTAAAGCTCTTTTTATTCTTTTATGTTTTTTTTAGTCTTCCAATGATTGGAATCCTGTTTTATGAGATTTGAGTGTAACGCCTCTTTTTGAAGTTTGAACAAATTCTATCATATCTTCAACTATGCTGTTTACTTTACCTTCTTCTCTAATCTTTTCAATAGCTTGAGTTGTATTATATTCTGGTGAAATTAGATATTTGAATGCACTGCGTGCAATATCTATATCAGCCATAGAATAACCTCTGCGTTTTAGAGCTATAACATTTAAACCTCTTGCAACAGGTGGTCTGCCTTCACCTTTTGAGTATGGAAGAATGTCTTGTCTAGCAGCTGAGAAACCGCTAATTATTGCCATTTTACCAATTCTGATATTTTGATGGAATACGCTCATTCCGCCAATAAAGGCACCGAAGCCAACATGTACGTGTCCACCTAAAGTTACAAGGTTTGCAAGAATAACTTCATCATCTAAAACACAGTTGTGTGCAACGTGTGAGCCAACCATCAATAAGCATTTATTACCTATTCTTGTTGTGAAATCTCCGCAAGCAGCTCCTCTGTGAATAGTTACATTCTCTTTTATTATTGTACCGTTACCGATTACAACTTTTGTTTCTTCACCTTTATATCCTAAATCTTGAGGTTCTGAACCGATTGTTGCAAATGGACTGATTGTGCAATCTTCACCAATTTCTGCACATTCAATATAAGCATTTGCAATAACTCTGGTTCTTGCACCTATTTTTACATTTTTCCCGATAACTACGTTTGGTCCGATAATTGCGTCTTCTGCGATTATTGCTGAAGAATCTATTATTGCAGTCTTATCAATCATTGCTCTCTCCATTTCTTCTACATTAACTATTACAGTATAATATAAATAAAACCAAAAATGATTTTATTTATATTATTTTAATATCTTACACTACACATTTTCAGAGACTGTTTACATTCCTTTTAAGAAAGCTTCCACATCATCACCCAATTTATCAGCTTTGTCTGCTAATTTTTGTGCTGAATCATAGTTCTTTTCTGCATAAGGATTTGCCATCGGATCAGAATATGGAATTGGATTGTTGAAATCTAATTGAGGAACATAAGATCTTGGGACTGTATCATATTCACTTTTATTAGGGTCTTTTTGAGCTTGTTGTCCGTTTTGAGGAGCAGGCATTGCTGCTTGATTGTTATTATTTGGTTGTACTGGTGGCATAAACGGTTCGTTATATGATGGAACAGTTTGTGTTTGTATTGCTGGTGATTGAGCAGGTGCTGCTGTTGGATATACAGGAGTTTGTATATCTGATGGTTTTACACCTAAAACTTTTTGTTTTACAAGGTTGTTATTTGATAGAGTATTTAAATCTGTTGAACCAACATTTCTATCAGCTCCAGGAATCGGCATAATTGATGGTCCCGGATATAATGCTGCTTTACGTGCAGCTTCTTTTTCTTGTTCTTCTTTTACTTTTTCAGGGTCATAAGGTTTACCGAATATTGCTGATGTTACACCTGAGAATAGTTTATCAACAACTGGAGCAAATGCGAACATATATAAACCAAATCTTAGAGGATAACCTGCACAGTTTCTTAAGAAGTTAGGCATTTTTCTACCTAAGTTGCCCATGAATCTTGCAAATTTACCTTTACCTGCGGCATTAGCTGCGGTTTCTTTAAATGGTGTAAATTGTTCAAGACCTATACTTACCAATTTACCAATATTTACTCCAAGCTTAGTGAACCAGCTTTGTTTTCCGGATACTTTTTTAAGAGCATTCACAGATTCTTTTGCACTGTTATAAGCTTCTTTGGTTAGAAAATTACCGGCTTTAGCTTGTGCATCAAAAGCTGCTTTTGCAGTTCTATATGCTTCTACTTGTCCTTTTGAAAGACCTGTATATTGTAGACCACCTATTTTATGCATTGCACCAAGTGCTATTGGCATTGATACAACCCATGACATAGCTTCTAATAAACCGCTTGCGATTGTACCTGCTTTTTGTTCTTTAGGTGCATCAATCATATTTTTAACACTTTCACCCATCATAAATGCGATGAACAATGTGTTGAATGTTCCGCCGCCAAAAGTTAGACCTCTCATACCTAATTTTGCTAATTTAGGTAAGAATTTACCAAGTTTTGTTGTTGGAGCATTGATTGATTTTATTTTGTTGAAATATTGAGATAGTCTTGGAGAGAAGCCTTTAGCTTTTTCTAAAGCACTTTCAAGTCTTGCAGCTGCTTTAGTAGGGTCTTGTTTTATTGCTTCATAAGTAGTTCCGTTAAGACCTATTGCATTTAATTTTACGTTTCTAAGAGTAGTTGTTTTATAACCATCTCGTAATTCTTTAATTCTTGCGATTCTTTTTGAAACAACATTTCTTAGCGGATCATCTTTAGCTAAGCTGGAGTAATAAGTTTCATAACGTTGAAGTTGTTGACCTAATGCAGCTTGACGTTTTGTTATTGTATCTAGAATATTTGGACCACCAAATTTTGTTAATTGGAATTCTTGAATAGCAGCTTCACTATTCTTTATTTGTCCAAAAATATTAGTTCCGTATTTTGCTTTTAAAGCTTCGATTTCAGCTTTTGTTGCACCTGCTTCTTTTAATGATTTAGGAGTCTTTTCTATGAATTTATCAAGTTTACCTGCAGCTTCTTTTATATCGGCTTCAGCTTGTGTTTCCATAAAACTCTTAGGCATTGAGTTTTCAGGTTTTGTAGGTGTTTTATCCATTGCACTTAACATTGGATGTTTGTCTACAAATGCTTGGAAGTTTCTTCTTATAGTGCTTCCTGTAGATTTTAATCTATCAACAAAACTGTTTCTTACAAGACTTGTTCCGGAAACTTTATCACCAAATTGACCTAAGCGTCCAACTAAACTTTTTTCGTATTCTCCGCCGCAGGCTCTGTTGAATAATTTTGTACCTTCATTTAATACAAACCAGGTTGGAATAATATATGCAGCTTTTCCAAACGGATTTGAAGATTTTTGTTCTGTAGGAATACTTGCTGGTTGAGATTGATAAGTATCTGCTGTAGGAGTTGTATCAACAGCATTCGGATTACCTTTCATGGAAGGACTATACGAAGCTTTGTTTTTAATCCCCGTATCATTAGCAGAAACCTGCGTATTGGCAATGTTGTTTACATTATCAATCATAGTTATTCCCAATAAACTTAACTTATATGTATAAAGTCATTTTTTTTAGAAAAATTGCCTTTTTAGACAAAAAAATAAACTTAATTTACAAAAATTAACATATTAACTTTTTAAGTTAATAAATATGCGTTTACAAAAGTAATATTTAACTTGATTATCAAGCTTTATGGTGTAAAAATAAAAACAGAGGTATTTAATTAAATGTCTGATAATAATTTAGTTTACATTTTGGACAATAAAGTTTATA
>JAMPEO010000104.1 GCA_023665105.1 Candidatus Gastranaerophilales bacterium
ATCCCCTAAACTCTTCTTAAGCACTAACAGTATTCATTGTTCTTAAAAAGTTCAGCACAGCCTTTTGCTGTGTGTTATTAAATCTTGTTAAAAGTTCCAAAATTTCATACATTGTTGATGAAATTTTGCTTTCCCCGTTAAGTTTTAATCTAGTGATATCTAAATCAAGGACATCAATTAACTTTAGAAAAGTTTGTAAACTTGGTATGTATTCTCCTCTTTCTATTCTTGAATAGTGTTGAGATGATACTTGAATAGCTTCTGCAACTTTAGATTGAGTCATTTTCTTCTCCTTACGACTCATTCGTATCAAGCCCCCGATATTTTCCAAATTTATTGATTTTTCTTCCATCAAACCGCTCATCTTTTTCTACTCTTGTATCAGTCACCTGACTAATATAATCATGTCATGATTATAACATGAAAAAATAATTATCAAGATTGGTTTAATATTTGTTAATATCCTTGTAGTATTTAAGTTGAAAGCAAGAAGTATGAACAATTATAGATTACTATTAGGCGAAAAAATTAAACGTTTGAGGAAAGAAAAATTCCTTACTCAAGAAAGATTCGCAGAACTCGTGAATAGAAGTAAAAATCATATATCTAAAATTGAACAAGGTTTAGCTAATCCTCCGCTATCACTTTTATTAGATATTGCTAATATTTTACAGGTTCATCCTTGTGAGCTTTTTAATTTTGATGATTATTTATTAACGCTGACAAAAATAAATATAAAAAACGAATTTGATTCTATAAAGGATAAAAAACATCTAGAAATTCTTTATAAAATTCATAAGGTTTTGTTGAGTGAGTCTGTTTAATGCTTATTCGCTGTAATTCAATAATGGTGTATGTTTAACACTATTAAGTTATGTAATTTTATTTTGAAAAAGTACTTGTATTTTTTACAAAAAAATGTAAAATGAGAGTAGTAAAACTCTTAAATTCACAAAACGATTCTGCATAAATATAAAATATATTAGTAAATCTCAGTGAAAGGGGTTCAATGGTCTTAATTAAATATCTTATCACTTGTCTTCTAACTTATTTTGAAAAGTTAGGTACAAGCAACGCAAAGGTTATTACATACTAGGGTATTATGGTTTTTTAGTATTGATATCATACGCAACTATTTTCGTATGAAATAGTTTGTGTATGATGTTTTTTTATATTTTAGTTTCGTGTAATTCTCTGTCAATAAGGCTTACTTTACCGGTGTTATGATCAAAATGACATTTCGCAATATAAAGCTTGTTTTCATTCACAGCCTCTTTTACAATTTGAGAGTTATTCATAAGATAATCTTCCACCCACACTGTATGTTCTCTTGCAAATCTGTTATTGCACTCCATCTTGCCGGAACCGTCTAATACAGGATAAACACATTTCAAAATAGATTGAAAATTCTCTGTTATTTCAGGATAGTGTTGATTTGCGTAAGTCATTACTCCGCAATCATCGTGACCAAGTAATATCAACAATGGTACGTGAAGTTTTTTTATGGCATATTCAATGCTTTCTCTAACGTTTGGACCTACAGCAATACCGGCAACTCTTACAACGAAAAGTTCTCCTATTCCACAATCGAATATTATCTCAGGAACAACTCTTGAGTCTGAACAACTGAGTACGCAAGCATAAGGTTCTTGGTATAAAGCAAGATGCTGCAAGGTCGAAAGGCACATGTTTTTTGCTGTCGGAGTACCATTTATAAAGTTTTGGTTCCCTGATAATAACTTCTCTAATTCTTGCTTTGCTCTCTGTGGTTTTATTTCCATTTATCTATCCCTTTATAAATGTTTTCGACAAAATAATTATATCATATTAAATTACTGCGTGATATAATTACTCATGGTTTGGTATAAAATTTGTTATAAATAAAGGAGAGTTATATGAAATTTCAAGAAATTAAAAAGAATGTTTTTTATTGCGGCTTGAATGATTGTGACAGGGTAATATTTGATGAATTGATACCTCTTGAACACGGTACAAGCTACAATTCATATTTAGTAAAAGGTTCTGAAAAAACAGCTATTATTGACACAATGTATCCTCCTAAAGCAGAAGAATATATTGCAAATTTAGATGCAAACGGTGTTACAAATGTTGATTATATTATTGCTAATCATGGTGAACAAGACCACTCAGGTTCTTTGCCGCTTTTGGTAGAAAAATATCCAAATGCAAAAATTGTGACTAATCCTACTTGCAAAAACAATATTATGGAAATGCTTCTTATCTCTGATGATAAATTTTTGGTTATCTCAAATAATGAAGAGTTATCGCTTGGTGATAAAACATTACAATTTATTTTTGCTCCAAATGTTCATTGGCCTGATACAATGTTTACTTATCTAAAAGAAGATAATATTATATTTACTTGTGACTTTTTAGGTGCTCATTATACTTTTGATGATGTTTTTGCTGTTCCATCAGAAGAACTTGAAAAAAGTGCAAAACGTTATTATGCAGAAATTATGATGCCATTTAGAGTTATGTGTAAAAAATATACACAAATGATTAAAGATATGAATGTTGATATGATTTTACCTAGTCATGGTCCTGTTCATAAAAATCCTGATTATATCTTAAATCTATACGCAGATTGGACTTCTGATTTAGGTAAAAATCTTGTATTACTTCCTTTCGTTTCTATGTATGGAAGTACTGAAGAAATGATTGATTACCTAGCTTCTGGATTGGCTAAAAAAGGTATTGAATCGTTGAAATACGATATCATAACAGGTGACTTAGGTGACTTGGCTATGGCTCTTGTCGATGGTACTACAATCGTAATGGGTACGTCTATGGTTGTTGCAGGTCCTCATCCTGCTTCTGTTAACATAGCTTATGTAGCAAGTATATTGAAGCCAAAAGCTAAATTTGCATCATTTGTTGGCTCTTATGGATGGGGTGGAAACCTTTTTGGCATTTTAGGCGATATTCTAGGTAAGCTTAGACTTGATGTTATTGAACCTATTCAAATTAAAGGTAAATTGAAAGCTGACGATTTTGCAAAATTGGATGCGATGGTTGAGTCTATCGTTGAAAAACATAAATCCGTAGGTTTGTTATAAATCTAAACAGGTATTAGGAATGCAATGGCGAACAGTATTGTAAAAAATACTGTTCCCAGTATTCCAAACGTAGTAAATATTATATGCCATACATTCTTTTTAAAATATTTTATGCTCAAATAAATTCCGTACAAATATGATAAATATGTCATTACTCCCATAAATATCATAAAATTAATCAGATATATCAGTTTTACGTACATTTAAACCTCTATTATATGTTTACGTTCTATAACAGAGTATATTTTTTGTGAGTTTTTTGTTATTACCTTGTTGTCTATTTTATTATGGTATAATCTTGTTATGAGATTAACGGGAGATTTTTGAAAATATGAAACGATTAGCTGTTTTAGGTGGTTTTCTTACAGCTTTAACTGCTGTATTTTTAACTATTTATTTGGTTGTGCTTCCAAAACTTGTCGCATCGCCAAAAGTACACAATCTTATCAATAATGCTGTATATGATTGTACCGGTGCTAATATTGTTATTAAAAATCCTGTTTTAAAAACAAAACTTTCCCCTATTGTTGAGTTTTGGACTGATGATTTTGAAATAATTAAAAATAACAAACAACTGTTCGTCATTAAAAATGTTAATACTAAATTCTCTTTTGCCAAAATTTTATACAAAAATTTCAAAGTTAAAACTTTGGGTGCAGACTATATCTACGCTGATGTGAACGGATTATTATCTTTAGTTCCTAAAACAAACGAAGAAAAGGAAACCGCTGAATTTGACTGGAATATAGATTTCTATGATTCTCTCTTGTATATAAAAGATATGGGTATAATCTATGATATCAATAAAGATACTAACCTGAATATAAATGCTTCTAATTTAAAAATAGATAACGCTCAGAAAAAATGTAAGTTTGTTCATTTCGACGTGAAAGCTCTTATGCAAAAAGGAAATGAAAAAGTTGCAATATCTATTGTTGACGAAAATAAAGTCTATATTAAAAAGAAAACGTTATTTATAGATGATTGCAAATTGAAATTTAATAAATCAGTTGTAAATATTGCAGCACAAGCAAACAAAAGACACCATAATTTAGAGGTTTATTCTAATAAGTTTGAGATTAAAAATATTATAGATTTAGTAAATTCTAATCTTATTATTCCAAATGGATTCGAGCTATTATCCATGTTTAAGGATATCAAAGGAAATTTTGATTTTAGATTCCAATTTAAAGACAAAAAACTTAATGGCGATGTAAATCTTAATACATTATCATTGATTTTGGCTCCTATAAATGATGTGCCTATTCAAGTACATAAAGGTAAAATCAATATTACAACTGATAATATCACTCTTTCCGGATTTGAAGGATATTATGGAACCAGAAAAGTAAATGCTTTAAAATTAGACGGTACTATCAAAGATTATGTTAAAACTATTGATACAAATATAGAAGCTGATGCTGTTGTTACTAATGATTTTGCTAAATATTATTTGTCAGAAATGATAGGTTATCCACTTGAAATTATTGGTAAAGCTGATACTAAACTTGTTATAAAGTCAAAAAACGGTATTGTTGACTTGAAATGGCTATTTAAAATTAGTCCTAATGATAATTTACTTATCGGCGGAGAACCTTTAAGTAAATATAAAATGGAACGTGTTGTTGTGTCTGATTTCCATATTGATAAAAATATTATGGATATTAAAGGTATTGATTATTATGTAACAGTTCCTAACAACGAAAAATATAACCGTCGTCAAATTATGCGTTTGGTTGGGAAAATTGATTTTTCTAAAGGTGTGGATTTTCGTGAGATGGGGTTTGATGTATCCGAACCTTTGCCAAGTGAGTTTTTAAATGTTCTTATTCGTCAGAGTATATTTAAAAGTGGTACAGTGATTGGAAAGCTTAAAGCTATCGATGGTCCTAAAGGCGTAAAATTATTCGGCGATATTAAACTAGATAAAATACGTATTCCATCACAACGTTTGTATGTTGAATCAGGGAATCTTTCTACCAATTTTAATACTATAAATATTGTTTCTAATGGACGCTATAGACGTTCTAAGTATAATTTAAGCGGTAATTTTGTTAATAATATTGCTTTTCCTATCATTGTAAACGGTATTGATTTATCGCTTGATGAAATTGATATCGAAAAACTTATGCGTTCATTTAATAGTCAGGGTACTGATACTATTGTTGTGAAAAATACCGAAATTAGCGATGATGACGAGGGTGCACCGACATTTGATTTAGGCAATTTGATAATCAAAAAATGTACGTTTAATCTAAATAAAGGGGCTTATAAAGATATTTTATTCGGAAACTTGCACGCTAATATGTCGTTAGACGAAAAAAGTAAGCTTGAATTAGACTCTAATAGATTTGATTTTGCTGAAGGTCATTCTTCTGCTCATGTTTGTTGCGATTTGAAAAATCATAAGTATCATGTAAAACTTGGTGCAAAAGACGTAAATTCTGATATAATCGCTACTTCTTTGCTTGATTTAAAGAAAGAAATATCAGGTAAAGCTAGCGGGCTAATTGATATAAATACTGATGCAACTATGAAGCTCAATGGTAATATTAAATTTGCGATAAAAGATGGTACTATTGGAAAAATCGGGTTGATTGAGTATGTACTCAATGTTGCTTCTGTGTTCCGTAACCCGTTAGCAATGGTTAGTCCTGCTACTATTATGGATCTTATAAATGTTCCGGAGGGAAAATTTGAAAAAATATCCGGTGAATTGAATATTAAAAATAATGTTATTGAAAAAATTAAAATTAAATCTGCCGCTTCAAATCTTAGTGCTTATATAGCGGGACGTTTTGACTTAGAAAAACGAGATGCTACTTTAAGGATTTATACAAAATTCTCAAGTAAAAATACCGGTATTTATGGCATCTTACGAAACTTCTCATTAAGTAGTATTGCATCAAGAGTATCGTTAAGCGGTAGTAGAAATGATTATAATTATTATTCTTCAGAACTATCTGAAATTCCGGATATTGAGGCTGACGAAAAAGATTGCCAAATCTTTTTAACAAAGGTTGATGGAGATGTTGAACATAATAACTTCTTGTCTTCTTTGAAAAAAATTAAATAAAAATTAAGTAAAAGGACAATTTTATGGTTGTCCTTTTTATTTCATAAAAAAAAGAGCCAATACGGCTCTAAAATTTTGATAATTAGAA
>JAMPEO010000105.1 GCA_023665105.1 Candidatus Gastranaerophilales bacterium
TTCGCACGAGAATTGTATAAATCGACATTGAGTCAAATAACTCGCATTATTTCTGGATGGTAAACGTACAACTTGCTAACAATGCTCAAACAAATTTGACAATGAGTCTCTTTTACATTCTCGGCTCACTCCGCTATCGCCGACTTTTTTATTGCTCTACAACTTTTGTGTAAGATAAATAACAATTTATTGCTACGTCTTACTTTATTGTTTGAAAATTTATTTGAGACAAATGTGAAACTTGTTTCAGAGGTTATATCTAAATATAAAGGAAATAAATATAAGTATCAAAACATCTTTCTTTACAAAAATAATTCGTACATGATATAATTTGTAAAGAAACGTTAAATAATAGAGGATTTTATGAGAGTTTTAATAATATTATTAACGATGTTGATGTTATCAATGAATGTTACATTCGCAACTCCATATAGAGCAGATGCAAAAACTGCAAGAATACCTGCAGGTACAAAGTTATCTTTGCAGCTTTTACAAACAGTTGATACTATGGCATGCCAAGAAGGTGATTCTTTTAATCTTATGTTATTAAACGAACAAAGACTTGGAACTAATGTAATACTTCCATCTGGTTCTGTTATAAGAGGATGTATTCAAAAAGTTAAACCATCAAAACGTTTATCAAGAGGAGCTGTTTTATATCTTGATTTCGATCACGTAGTTACTCCTACAGGCAGACAAATACCTATTAGTTTAGGTGTAACCGGAATGACAACAATAACTTATGATGGTGGAATATACAGAACTCTTGGCTACGGTCAAGCAATTCAAGATAACTGGACAAAAACTTGTGATATAACAAAAGTTTCAACAAACTACGGCATGCGTGCAGGTAATGTTATTCCTGGAACACAGTATGTTGCAGCACCTATTTGTGCTATTGGTGGTGCATTAGGCGGTTTTTGTTATCTTATAGGCGATAGTGTTGCCGATTTATTTAAAAAAGGCGATGAAGTAACACTAATAAGAGGTTCTATAATAGAAGTTATTCTATCACAGCCGATAGATGTTCCAGTAAGTTAAGCTTTTTTCTTTTCTTTACTAATTTCGTTGGCTTTTATAACAAGTTCTTTACATTTATTTTTTTGAACTTCATTTGCTGTTACAGTTTTTTCGTCTTTATCTTTATATGTAATTTCACCTTTATCATTTATTGTAGCTGTGTAATCTCCCATAGAAATAGTGTTACCATTAACTTTTAATTGGGAACTGTTACCACTTTTGTCATCTGTTTTGGTATCTGTAGTTTTATCTTTGTCTTCAACATAAATTACTTTTAATGGTCCGCCAGAATAAGATAAATTACCATATTGATTATTAGTACTTCTATAGCTTATACCACAATCAGAATCAATATGTAATTGAGAACTATATCCCCATGCAATACCACTATTACCAAGTTTATCTGTTGAATTGTAAGTTACTCTTATTTTAGATTTACTTAATTGTGTTCCTGATTGGTTACCACCTACATAAGAAGAGTTCACTTTATTATCTTCAGTTGTATGGATTGATGAATTTTGCCAGTTTGGTTGATATCCTGCTTGTGTATTAAAAAATGTATAATCTTGTCGACCAAAGTTTGGTCCAAGCTCAAAGACAAATTCATTAAATGACATTCCTGTTCTTTGTAAATAATCTGCTAATATTGGATCTATATCATTCATAATAAAGCCTCATTTCTTGTACTCACTACATATAAATAAAAAAATTATAATATGTTCAATTTCAGCATGAAAAATTTTTGTAATATTTTTTAATAATATATATAGATGCAAAACGGAGTTAATCTTAATGACTAACTCCGGTAATTTTAACTATTAAATTGTCTAAAAATCTACTCTGCTAAAGCCTCCTCAAAATAGTCTACAACTGTTGACATTACATTGTTAAACAAAGTTTCAATCTCGCACGAAACTTCGCATAAAACATCTTTATTTAATGCCAACTCTAAATCTTTTTTTTGCATATCCATTCCTCACTATATTCTTTATTGATTACGTCCTGTTCCTTACATAATGTTTTTACGGTTCTGTTTCCATGATTCTTTAATAACTTTTTTACTTTTGTTACATAACTTCATGAAAAACATGTCAAATTCAATAATAATTGGATTCCATTTTGTAACAAATTTTAAGTTTTATTTTTATACATAGCAAATTTAATAATTTAGAGGTATTAAAAAAATAAGCAATAAGGAAATATAAAAATGCCAATGATTACAAATACCCCTAGAATGGTTCAACCACAAATATCTGAGTTATTTTCTAATGCTCGTGGGCAAATGACAAGAGCGATGAATAGAATTGCCATACAGGCAAATAAAGCAGAAAAAATGGTTTATACTTATTCAAAAGCGACTCCTGCAGATTTAGAAAGACTAACTTCAAAAAAATTAGAAGATAGTTACAAACGTGTAACTTGGACAAACCCTAAAGATAGTAAGGTTTACCATATACTTGAAGAAGGGCGTGAACAAGGAAAAGTTCAAGTAAGGATTCTTGATAAAGATGGTGCTTTTGTAAAAAATGCAGAACTTGAACCTAAAACAATTGTTATATTTGATAATTTCTTTTCTCCAAGAGGCTTGACTCATGGTGAACTTATGGAAACTTTTGCAAAACGTTTTAATCCCTTTGCAAATATAGAGCGACTAGAACACAAAAAAGGTTTAATAGAAAACATAAAATACAGAGGACAACTTCCTGCTCATTTAGAAGAAAAAAGATTTAGCGAACTTTTAGAAAAAATGGATAAAGGTAAAAAAGTAGATTATATTTCTGTATCAGAAGTTAATCTTGTTGATGCTGAAGATGTGGCAGGACAAGCAGGTACAATCCAAAAAGAATACGTTGCCCAAAGTCCTTTTATAAGAAATATACGTCCAATATTTGAACGAATAATAGGTAAAGGTACAAGAATTCTTGAAGCATCTGGCAATGACAGAAACTTTGCTAAAGTTGCTGTTTCTGATAGACTTGCAATAGATGGTGTTGAAGGGTGCGGTTCTTTAAGAGATGGAAAAGTCGCAGGTGATTCTTGTTCAAGAAATTCAATATTTACACAACATTATGAAGCAAGAGATTACTTTCCACGTCTTACTAAAGATGAAAACGGTAAAATATTAGGTGTGAATATAACAGGTTTAGAAGGTACTGATTTACCTTTAAATAGGAAAACAAAACGACTTCCAAATGTTTTAGGTGGTACTTCTTACGCAGCACCAATTAGAACAGCCAAATTAGCACTAAATGATATGATGGAAGGTATATTATAAACATAGATAACAAAAAACACCTGATAAATTATCAGGTGTTTTTTATATTTAAGATTTTAACTATACTTCTTTAAATACTAATGTTGCATTGTGTCCGCCAAACCCGAAAGAATTTGATAATGCCGCATGAATTTCAGCTTTTTGAGCTTTATGCGGAACATAGTTCAAATCAGCAACTTCTTCATCTTGGTTATCAAGATTGATTGTTGGTGGAACAGTATTTTCGTTTATAGTTTTAATACAAGCAATACTTTCGATAGCACCGGTAGCACCTAACATGTGACCGTGCATACTCTTTGTAGAGCTTACGTACAAGTTTTTGTTAGTTTCTTTTGAACCAAACATATTTTCAACAGCTTTAGACTCAGCTTTATCACCTAAACCTGTACTTGTACCGTGGGTATTGATGTATTGAACGTCTTTAGGTTTTAAACCTGCATCAGCAAGTGCAAATTCCATTGATTTAGTAGCACCTTTACCTTCAGGACAAGGAGCAACCATATCATAAGCATCAGCAGACTGACCATATCCAACGATTTCTGCATAAATCTTAGCACCACGTTTTTTAGCAAGTTCATATTCTTCTAATACAAGAACACCTGCACCTTCAGACATAATAAAACCATCTCTGTCTTTATCGTAAGGTCTGCTAGCCTTTTCAGGTTCGTCATTACGTTTAGACAAAGTTCTGGCAACAGTGAATGCACCGATACCGATATCACAGATAGTAGCTTCGCAGCCACCTGCAAGCATAACATCAGCATCACCGTATTGGATTGCTCTGAATGCATCACCAATAGAATGAGTACCTGTTGCACAAGCTGACAGAACTGCTTTGTTCACACCTTTGAAACCATATTTCATAGAAATTCTACCTGATGCCATATCAGCAATCATCATAGGAATTGTGAATGGTGAACATTTTGTAGGTCCACGTTCAATAATCGCTTTTTCACTTTTTTCAAGCGTTTTGAAACCACCTGCAGCAGAGCTGACAATTACACCTATTTTATATGGATCAACGTCAATTCCTTCAAGATTTGCATCTTTAACAGCTTCATCTGCTGCAACAAGTGCAAACTGAGTGAATCTATCCATTCTTTTACATTCTTTAGGGTCGATATAATCTTCAGGGTTAAAATCTTTAACCTGCCCTGAAATTTTAACGGTATGACGTTCATCAAGACCTTCTGATAAACTTATTCCGCTCTTACCTGAAACGATGCTGTCCCAAAATTTATCTACACCAACACCATAAGGTGATACAGCACCCATACCTGTTATTACAACTCTTCTTTTAGTCATCTTTTTACCTTTTCTTATCAATAATCACGGGGGATATTATCCCCCGTAAATTTATGCTTAATCCGATTATGAGTGAGCTTCAATATAATTTACAGCATCTTGAACTGTTTGAATTTTTTCAGCTTCTTCTTCAGGAATTTCACAACCGAATTCTTCTTCGAATGCCATTACTAATTCAACTGTATCTAATGAATCAGCACCTAAATCACCAGAAAAACTAGCTTCTGGAGTTACTAATGCTTCATCTACGCTTAATTGATTAACAACAACTTTTTTTACTTTTTCTAATGTGCTCATTTTTTAATCCTCATTTTTCTTAAATATATTACACTATTCATTTTAAATTATACTATTTAAAGATAATTTTGCAAAAACTTTGTACATTTCTGTTTAAGTTTTATTACTAAATTATTATATTATCAAAGCTCCTGCAACTTCGATTGCTTGACCTGAAACGTAATCTGCATCAAGAGCTAAGTATTTAACTGTTTTAGCAATATCTTCAGGAGTACCAAGTCTCTTCATTGGAATAGCTTTCATGTATTCATCAATATTAGGAAGTTCTGCTGTCATAGCTGTTTGAATAAATCCAGGACATACAGCATTAACTCTAATATTTCTTGAACCGAATTCTTTAGCCAATGTTTTAGTCAAACCGATTAAACCTGCTTTAGATGCTGAATAGTTTGCTTGACCAGGGTTACCGTGTAAACCAACAACACTTGACATGTTGATGATAGAACCTTGACGAGCTTTCATCATGTGTTTGATAACAGCGTGAGTTACACAATATGCACTTGTTAAGTTGATTTTGATAACTCTTTCCCATTGTTCCATATCCATTCTTACGAATAGACCATCTTTTGTAATACCTGCGTTGTTTAATAAGACATCAATTTTGCCGTGTTCAGCAATCATCTTATCAACATTTTCTTTTACAGCTTCGTCGTTTGATACATCAAAACTATAGAAATAAGCATTTACACCACAAGCTTTGATTTCATCTAAAGCCGGTTGAGCTTTTTCTGCATCACAAATATCATTGATGATGATATCGCAGCCTGCTTTTGCTAGTTCTAAAGCACAAGCTAAGCCAATACCACGTGATCCGCCTGTGATTAAAGCAATTTTTCTTTCTGTCATTATATATTTCTCCTTATAATTTGTTGGTATATTCCAACCTACTTTTTGTCCCTACTAAATAATTTTCCTATTTTGTTTTGAAACCAGTTTTTAGTTCTTTTCCAAGCCGGTTCACCAATGTTTTCGATTGTTTTATTTACTTCTTTTATATCTGTTGTTCTATCTAAGTATAAATAAATATTTCTTGGTGCCAGATTCGGATGTTCGTCATAGAATTTTCTGCTATTAATATTTATTTTCTTTGAAGCAAAGTTAACTGGTGCTATCATTAAACCTCACAAAGTTCAGATTTCAATGCTTCAATAGTTGTATCTAAAGAAGCTTTATCAAAGATATTATAAGTTTTAATTTCTGCACTAATCTTCTTGTTCAAACCTGCAAGAACTTTACCAGGTCCGATTTCTACAAATGTATCAACACCATCTTCTATCATTCTTTGGATTGTTTGAGTCCAATGT
>JAMPEO010000106.1 GCA_023665105.1 Candidatus Gastranaerophilales bacterium
TCCATAATAGTGGGACAATGATAGATGCAGCTGTAGAAACTCCCCAGACAATAATATTAAAATTCCGAAAAGCAATGCTGGATAAAAAATTAAATAAAATGTATTCTGATGTTACAAGGGAACTCAATCATCAATATAGAGAAATAAAACAGCCATTAGAAAAACATGCCAGATATGTTGGTACAAATTCTGGTAAGTACTGGGTTTATAGAGAAGGCAGCAGTGGTTTGTATGGTGATCAACAGGTCAAAATCTTTGAACAAATAACAGACCGTCCATATTATGAAGTTACAGATATAGAAAAAGCTGTTGATATGATTAAGAATGGTGTGCATTCAGGTAATTCGTCCTCAAGTGTATTCCATGACAGGATGGGTGGACATGCACAATATGTTGTTGATATCAAAGAAGACGGTCCAAATGGTAAAGATATTTTATATCACGATAATACTTGGGGTGCCTCTGAACACGAAAATACTTGGATTGATTCTGAAGGTTTAACAAGAACTGATTATTCAGACCGTCGAGGTGGCGAATTAGGTTATGTTACCGATAAGAATTGGCGAAATGGTAATTATGTAGAAAACCTTACTCATAAAAAGGGTCACGTATCAAATGAAGTTGTTGATAATAAGACTTATAAGAAACTAAATCCGGGGGGGGGTAGTTCTTATGATTTTTCTCTTATGAGTGGAATTATTTTACCTGGTAACAATCCTGAACATAAAGATATTGCAGGTTCAATTAAGGATACATTGTTTATTCCTGAAATAGCATATATAGATGATCTTTCTGAATTGGCTGGGGCAATGACTAAACGTCAAATTCAAAAAGCTATTTTTAGAAATGAAACGGCTGCTCAAGATTATAAAGTTAAATATGACAAAATTATGAAGCGTCTGAATGGAGATATGTTGAATAAAGGCATAGACACTTTAGAAGATTATAATAAATTGTCTGATAATGATATGCTAAAGATTGCGTTTGAGAAAGCTGCAATTAGAGATGCATATCCTGATGCTTCAATGTATAAAGAACTTGGTTCTGCTAAAACCATGAAAGATGTCGAAAAAATTAGAGAAGAACAGCATAATATTGCTAAAACTAACTTTAATTATTCGTTTGGTAAAGATACCAGAATCTTGTTATATGAAGCTTATGAACATTCAGAAGATATGGTCAATATTATTTCAACTGCAATGAAAGACAACGGTCTTAACATTGATGATGAACTTTGCGGGAAAATAATGCATAATATTGCTGTATATGAGGGTGATGAACAGTCTAAATTTAATGGAAGCTTAAAAGATACAATAAATTTTGTTGTTGATAAAACAATGAAACAGTTTGATGAAAATGTAGAAGCTAATGATTCTTCTGCAAAAGCTAAAGCTGAAATCAAAGAAAATCTTACTACTTTATTGCAACGAGATTTATATTTTGATAAATCAGATTTGAACCAAAATACTGATAAAGCAAAGGGTATTCAACGATGGATTGATGATAAATTCAATCCTGCAACAGATGAAGAATTTGTTGAAGTTTATAGAAATCTACAAGATATGAAAACGGAAGATTTTAATAAGCTTACAACTGATTTATCAAATGAAAATCTTGGTATCGCTAATCTTACAGGTTATGATATGCTTGTCAAAGTAAAAGCGGCTAATGATGATGCTGAATCTACATTAAGAAATACTTTATTCTTTGATGAATATTCAAAAGATTTGAATATGAGTAAAACAAAGCCTGCTTATAAATATGGTAAACTTGACTTAAGAACTAGAGGTGCTGTATATGTAGGCAAACGTACATTTGATGATTTATATAGAAGTATGAATTTCTCTTTGAGTACTCTAACTTATGAAAAAATGTTTAATAAACATAAAGATGAAGCATATCGCTTGCATGGTGCGATTCCGGCGTATCCAAAGACGGATTTAGGTTCTGTAAAAATGCTGCAGAATAAAATTAGTGCTACAACTGAACTTGTAGAGAATGTGGTAGGTACTATAAATACATTTAAAGATGGTATTTATTCTATAGAACTTGTTCATAAACTTGATGAGTATAGAAAAGATATTCCACAAGGTAAAAAATTGACTCCTGTAGAGAGAAAAACAATAAACTTGATGGCTGGAGATTTTATTACTCGCAACTATGAAGATCCGGATTTTGAATTAGCTATGAACGCTGCTACTGCTATTACGGAGCTTGATAAAAATGCAACAATCGATGATTATAATAAGCAAATTGATGTAATGTTATTACAAATCAATGCTTTAGAAAAAGTTAATAGTATTGAAGATGCACAAGAATCTATTAAAAATAGTGTATCCGGTATGAAAAAGTATTTTAATACTGTTGTTAATATGGATATTCCGCCAAGATATCATAAAATATTGAAAGAAGATATCAATAATTGGATGAAAGAAAAATTAAAAACAAGATATTCTACTGGTAGTTTAGGTGATAGCCGTAAATTTGTTAAAATACAAGAACAAATTGATAAATATGGTTATAACATAAATGATAAACATAAATCTGATGATTTTATGATGTTAGTTGATAATATCAATAAAACTAAAAAGTTGAAAGATTCGAAAAAACAAAATTCTGAAAAATTACATAGTTCAGTAGAAAAAATAAATAAACTGGCAGATGAATATGTTAGTACATATATTAAACCTGAATATCAGGATAGAGTGAATGCTAATATTAAAGGTTGGATAGCACAAGAATTAGTTGGCGGTAAGCGTCAAGGATATAATCCTGAAAAATGTGATGCAGCTAAAGCTAAATTTGTCAATGATTTTAGAAAATATCATTTTACTAATCAATCACAAGAATTGTTAAACAATTTCTTGTTGTTATCTGCGAGTGATGCTGATTCTTCTGCGACTAAAAATAAAGGTGCATACAAACACTATCTTGAAGAATCATTGAAAATGGCTCAACTTGTTGATGTTCAAGATGCTCTAATGCAAGCTGTTCAAACAGGTAATGCTGCACAAGTGAAAGATTATTTCGATGATTATTATGTTGACCCATACAATGATGGTAGTGCTATAAGTATGGGTTCTGATGAGGCATTAGACTTTATGGTTAGAAGTCTAATTGTAGAAGATAATACTAAAACAGCAAAAATGTTTGTTGAAAAACTTGGACTTGGTGATAGATTTATGAAAGTTGAACAAGAAGAACTAAAAGACATGAATCCAAGAGAAACAATAGATACTATTGCTAATATACTAAAAGATCTAAATAAGTTTGCAACATTGGCAAAAGCAGAAGTTGGACAACTTTCACAAAAAATTGATGATTCGGATGATGTTGCAAGAGATATTGATTTAGTGAAAACAAATATTATAAACCAATCAAAAGATATCGAAAATCAAGATGCTGTAAAACAATGTTTAACAACTCTTGATAATGTGAAAAAGTATATTGGAGAAACTCCTGAAATGCCTAAGTCGCTAGTTTTAAGTCAAGAATTTACTGATATGCTAAAAGAAGTTGGCAATAATGTTAATGCAAATATTGAAACCCATCAAGCTCAGTTGAATGCTATTTCTATGTTGTATCAATTTATTGCAGGTGTAAACCTTCCGGAATATTCGAAGGGTGCTAAAATACAGCAAGAATTAGTTCAGGATTACAATGATTTGATGGAATATAATAATAAAGTTATGGCAGAAGCGGCTGCTGGTAATAGCGATATTGATATCCAACATGTAGATTCATAGTTCTTAGAAAATACAACTTTAGCACGATAAAATCTTTTCTACTTATTGTTAATATATAAATATGCATGCAGTAGAAGATTTAGAACTCAAAAAAGTTGGCTTAGAACTTATGTTTTTAACGCCTGAAAAATATGACAATGCAGATGGTATTACCGCCGTAGAGTTGTCAAAACTTGTTGAGTTGCCTGTAGATACGGTTAAGAAAAAACTATCTCTTCTTAAAGAAAAAAGTATCGTACGTGTTAAAGGCAATAATCCAAAATATTGGCTTTTTGATGAGTATAATTTTCAACGCATGGATGAAGATGATGAAATCTTCTTACTTTTGTGTAGTTTTGATGATGTTGATTTTGACAAGTATTTTAGCTACTAATTATACTCTTCTTAATAAATCAGATAATTTAACATCTTTGCTTGTTATTGAATCTTTGTTTATAGAAAAATCATTTTGTCTTTCTTTGAATTGTGATAGTCCTACTCTTCTGCTGTTATTATCGTTTATCAATAATACGTCTTGGATAAATGTTACAAATTTTTTCATGTATTTTCTCCTATTTAGTATTATACAATTTATTGGATTTATATTATCATTCATTAATACTATTTTTAAATCTTTTTTCATTAGCGATTATGTTATAATTTCAAAAGGAATTACAGGGAGAAAAATTTGAATTCAAACTATGAAGAAACATTAGATAAAAATTTCGATAAAGCTTTAGAACTATGTTCTAATTCTTATTCTAATGAAGAGTTGATATGTTTTCTGAAAACGGGTAATATTCCGGAAAAACAGTATGCAGCACTGGAAATTTCCGAACTAAATTCATTTGATGATGCAGAGATTTTTCTTTCTAATCTTATAAATTGTGATGGTAAGATTCGAGAAGCTGTAGCTCAAAAGTTTACGGAACTTGTTTTAAACGAAACTTATCGGGAGTATTTTTCAAAGTTTCCGGACATATTGGCTAAATCAACTATTGATATAAATGCGAATATTTCAAGAATGGTTATTGATAGTCTTGTGTTGTTAAAGAATTTTGATGATTTTGGAAAACAATACGCTAAGGCTCTTGTTGTGTATATTCAAGAGTCATTTGATGGTTTGGATAAGATTGTTTATAAGGATAAAAAGTATACTATTAATAAACAATTATTTAAATTGTATTGGTGTTTGGAGGGCTTAAATCATTATTATCAATATGTTGATATAAACATATTAGAACAAATATTAAAACGAGCAATGAGTTTATCTGAATATACAATCCGTGAAAAAGCTGCACAACTATTAACTAAATCTGATTTATCAGAGAGGTTGCCTGGCTTAACAGAGATTTTAAAAAATGACTCAAATTATTATGTAAGAATAATAATGAATAATGGTTGATATTAAATTATGACAGTTATTATAGAAAATTTTTACTATTAAAACGCATATAATAAAAAGGGCAATAACAAAAGTTATTGCCCTTTTTAATGATAAAGCTATATATTATTTTTATAAATTAATGGTTAAAAGCTTATATTGCTACAAAAAATAATGTATTCTATGTATTTCTTTAAGTGTTATTACCTAACAAAATAGAATATTATTTATTGTGTTTTGCACCACAAGTTCTAATATAACTACTAACTTTAGTACCATTTTCTTTTGTATATCCACTTACGGTATATGAACCCACACAAGTTGATGACATGTTCATTGGTTTATGTCGCCCGGTTCTTTTATAATATTCCCAAGCTTTTTCTTTTGCTTTGTGTTCTTGTCTTTTAATATAATTTAAGTCTTCAGGAGTTGTTGGAACTCTTGTATCTAACGGTTTCATCCTTTCAGTTTTGTGGTGTGTATATTGCCTATTATTTGAAGAATATATTTTATAACACTTCCCGATATGATTTTCCGGATGATAAGTTGTAATGGCATCATCCGGATTACAGTAATTTGTGATTTTATTTGCAAAAATTCTTACAACACTTTTGGGTAATAATTTTTTAGCTCCAAATGCATTAAATGTTACAGTTAAAACATCTCTAATTGCTCCTACCATTTGAGCTAAAGTACCACCTAAAGAATGGCCTGTTAATGTAATATTACAGTTTGGATACTCATTATGTATTTTATCATATAAATCCAATGCACTATCTTGTTGTTTTGGTACTTTGTTTCCAAGCATAGAAAGATCATCTTTTAAATAATTAATATCTGTTAATTCTGTACCTCTAAAGACTATAATGATATCGTTTCCATTTTTGAGTACGCAAGCATCAAATCCGTTAGTCATTTTTCCTATTCCTAACAATTTATATCCTGCTGGTGGTGTTCTGTGATTTATATCATAACAGTATTCTGATGCTTGTTTTAGTATTTTGTGTTTTTCAATTTCGTTATTCATGATTTTATCCTTTCTTTTTCTTGAGTAATAACTATAAATTTGTTAATATAAGA
>JAMPEO010000107.1 GCA_023665105.1 Candidatus Gastranaerophilales bacterium
TAATGCAACAGATAAAGCTGCTGAAAGTAAGTTTATAGATAAGGCCGTTAAAGCGGTTGAAATAGCAGACAGTTATGCAGAAAAAATAGCGAATTCTTCTGGCAAGAGAAAACGTTTGTATAAAAAAGCGGCTAAACGTCATGATGAAAACATTGTTGAAATGTTTAATAATTACCACATGTCTCATAACAATAATTATTCAATGGTAAATAAAGTTAGCTTAGATGGAAATGTTTATGCAACAGATAAAGCTATTACAGGTATTAGAGGTTATGCTGAAGATGCATTAAAGAATAAAAATGTTAATGATGTAACTGAAGAATTTACTAAAAATCTTCAAAAGAAATCATTAACAACAAGATTTATTACAAATGCACTTGCTGCTGCTTCTACAATAGGTTCAGTATCTATTGTTCCAATGTTGTATTCAATTATCAACCCTGTTCCTCCTGGATCATTGGCTAATAACAAAACTGAAACTAAAACTAAAACAGATAATACTGCTAATACAGGTGCGAAAGTTTCTGTATCAGCAGCTAAACCGAATAATACAAATAAAAATAACGGCCAAGTAGCATTTACAGGTAAGTGGGATAAATTAGCAAAACATTTAGAATTTGATGGTAATCAATTAACTCCTGCGTTGATGACTACATTAGCAACAGGCGGATTGCTTGCACCTCGTGTTCATACAGCTGTTAAGCGTGCACCGGAAGATCCTGTTACTAAGAAAAAAGATTACTCAGAAGTTCCTGAAATTTTAACAAGAGATGTAACTTCAACCGTTGCAGTTACATTTGGTGTTCCATTGTTGGCTAAGAATATTGTTAGCAGTTATGAACACGGTTCTGGTTTCGTTCTTCAAACTAAAGCTGATAAACCTATGTCTACATTCAAGAAGGTTCTTGATAAATTGAATCCGTTCAGTGGTTTGGCACCTTATTCATTAAAAGATTTGAATGAAATTTACGGAAAAGTTGATTCTGTTGAAAAACTAGGAACATTCTCTCAATTTATTGACAAAAATGATGGTAGCATTGCAAAAGTATTTGATTCTATCAAAGAAAGTCAAGATGTATTTAGTGAACATGGTTTAGATATTAAACAACTCGCTAAACAAAAAGATAGAAAAGCTGCTAACCAAGCTATTATGGATAAAATGGCTGATAGTGATTTTGCAGAAAAACTTGTTAACCTAATCAAACCTGCTAAGAATGGTAAGGCAAACAATATGTTGAAACGTGCTCGTACTTTGAGTTCTTGCACATCATTTGCGGCAACATTCTTCTTAGTTCCTGCGTTCTTAGGTGTAGTTCTTCCTAGAGTGGTATATGGTTTGACAGAAAAACGTCAGAAAAAAATGGCAGAAGCAAAAGCTGCAGCAATGAATAATTCACAACCGGCTCAACAACCTGCTCAAGCTGAAAATAATGCGAAAATCGATTTTTCAAAATTGAAAGCAGCTGCTAATAATCAAACATTTGGACAAATGAAGCATTCATAATTTGATAAAATATATCTAAAAAAGACCTTACTTTTAGTAAGGTCTTTTTTGTTATTTGTTTGTTAATAATGCTTTATCAAATTTTGATTTATAGTAACCTGTATTGATATTTAATCGTTCCGCAATATCAAAAAGCTGCTCTATAAGGTTTCTTTCAGAACTGCTATTCATATTTGCAATCATATCTTCAAAATGTGAAACAACTTTTGTGAAGAATAGATTTTGTGCTTCTGATATATCAACTTTGATTTCAAGTTTTTCAATGATATCCAAAAGTTCATGAGTTACTTCAGCTTGTTGATATTCCATACTATAGACAAGTCTGTTAATATTTTGAGCGATTTTTTTGCTGAACATTTTGCTTGTTGGTGATTTATCAAGTGTTATTCCTATTTTCTTCGCTTCAAAATTGATATCACCGGCAGTTTGTATAACATTCTCATCTATAAATCCATTTGAATGTACAAATAAATCATTGAATTGTTTTGTTAATGTAAACTGTGCAGATATTTTAAACTCGTTAGGAATATCTAATCCGAGTGCTTGTAAGTGCATTACAGAGCCTTTACCCTCATTATAAATATCTTCATAAGTTTGTGCGAAATCATCTAAACGTTCTTTCATTAGAATTTGAAGTATTTTTCGGCGTTCTTCAATAAAGATATCTTTCAAGGTAAAGTATTCTTTTCCAAAGAAGCCATCAAGTGCTCTAATTATTTCGGTTAACGGATTAACCATGTATGTTCTTATCAATTCTTTCTTAATTTCATTATAGTTATTGCTATACTCTTTAATTGCACAATGGAAATCTCCGCCAGAGAATTGTAATAGTGCAAACATAAGATTTTGTTTTTCAAGAGTGATTTTTGATTGTATTTCAACGTTACCTATTACAAGATAGTTGTCACCTTTTTTAACTTTTTTATAGGCTTTTTTCTTTATTGTATAACAATATACTTCTTCATCATCTTCAATTTCTTGATAAAGTGATGAAACTGCCCATAGGCTGACTATTTGTTTTTCTGTGATTATAGATGGTCTGACATAACGTTCGTAAATATCTCGACCGTTGCCGATTTCTTTATAATTACTTTGTGCTTCTGATAAAATTTCTAAATAACGTGTTTCAAAATCTTCATTAGTAAAGTTTTTCACAAGTTGAAGAACCTTAGCAGCATATTTCATTATTTGAACAGTTTCAATTCCTGATAATTCGCAGAAGAACCAACCGCAGCTTGTATACATGAGCATTGCATCACGTTGAATTTCCAGCAATTTCATAGCATCAACTTTATCTTTATCAGTTAAATCAGGTAAGAAATATTCGGCTTGGAATTTTCTTACATTTGTAATGCTTCTGTCAAGAATTACATCAATGTAATTATTTCTTGCTGCAATAGGGTCTTTGAAATATTTTTTGCCTGCTTTAGCAACAATAGGCATAACACTATCTCTTAAATAGTCCATTGCTTCTCGAAGTGGCTTTCTCCATTTTTGATTCCAGCCAGGATAGCCGCCTGTAGAACATCCGCAGTCCTCGCTCCAACGTCCAACGCCGTGTGAACAACTCCAAGATGATACGTCCTTGATTACAACTTCCCATTCGCTAGGATGTTTTTCAAGATATTCTGCATAGTTTGTTACTGTAAATCCGGAATCTTTCATCTTCATTGCCATAATATATGCTAGAGCCATATCTCCGAATTTGGTGTGGTGTCCGTAACTTTCACCATCTGTAGCTATATTCACCAGTTGTGCATAGTTTCTATCATTAGAGATACCGTCTTGAAGACGTTTTAAGAATTTATTACCATCTCTGAGTAATTCATCAAAAGCGACAGATTTGGAGATAGCACCATCATAGAAGAATAAATCAATATATTGACCCGGAGCAGATTTTATATAATATCTATAAGCTCTTGCAGGGTCAATATTTCCCCAGCTCACATCTTGCCAGTTGTTTTCATTTATTTTCTTAATACATTTAGCCTGAAACGGTGATAAAATAGTGAATTTGATACCATTTTCTACTAAGACTCTTAATGTATCATCATCAACAGCTGTTTCTGCAAGCCACATTCCTTCCGGTTTACGTCCAAATCTATATTCAAAATCTTTTATACCCCATTTAACTTGGGTTTGTTTATCAAGTTCATTTGCAAGCGGCATAATAATATGATTATATACTTGTGCGATTGCATTTCCGTGACCATTATGAGTTTCTACACTTTTAATATCTGCTTTAATTATTCTTTCATAGGCAGTTGGTGCAAATTCTTCCATCCAAGACAGTAGTGTTGGTCCGAAATTAAAGCTCATATATTCATAGTTATTCACTATGCTAATAATATTATTGTCACTATCTACTACTTTTGAAAAAGAGTTTGGTGCATAGCATTCGTTATTTACTCTTTCGTTCCAGTCGTGGCAAGGTAGTGCACTTGGCTGCAACTCAATAGCTTCCAACCATGGATTTTCTCTAGGGGGTTGGTAAAAGTGTCCATGTATTGCTAAAAATACTTCCTTATTCTTATCCGTCATTATAATCTCCGAATTATTTTATTTTTTCTAATTTTTCTACATCAACCCAAGCATCGCCTAATGCTGATGAAAATACTGTTCCCGTAAATTGAACTTTATCGCCTTCTTTTAGCTCTATTAGTTTTTCTGCAGCACTACGCTTGATGAATAGTTTCATTTCTGATAGAGGAATGTTTTTGTTAGTATCATTTCTCATTATTAAAAATGAAATATATGTTTCAGAACTTCTAAAAGCAGGTTTATAGTCAAGACCCAGTGTAGCAAATTTATCAAATCTTGCAGATACGTTTATTTTTTTACCGATATAAGAAGATGGCTTTTTAACTACATCTATAGGATTAACTAAATTTGTTAATGGTATTGTGTGTTGTACTGCCGGTTTTGTTGTTTTGGTAACCGGAGTTTGTGTTGCGGTATTTTTTAGTTCTTTTTGTTCAATAGTTGGGCTGTTATTGTCGGTATTGATAAGTTTTTCTTCAGCACATACTCCAAAACCTAACATTGATACAAGTAGTACTGTCAATATTATATTTAAACGTTTTTTCATTATTTCTCTCCTATCACCATCATTTTATCATGATTTCTATAATTTGTAACTACCTTACGGCTAATTTTAAGTTGTTATATTGCTACAGGTTCAAAGATAGTTTTATCTATTTCATCAAAATTGTCAATTATCTGATAAAGATAGTCTAGTGGTTCATATAAGCTATGGCTTTCAAGAGAAGCGATTGCAATTATTTTACCGATACCGGCATCTTTTGCAGATTGTATCCCTGATAGGGCATCTTCTATTACGATACAGTCTTTTGGTGCAAGATTAAGGTTCTTTGCTGCGATTTGGTAAATATCCGGTGCCGGTTTGCCAGCTATTTTGCCATTTGAATAGACTATTTTATCAAGGTCAAACCATTGTGCCAAATTAAATTCATTTATATAAAATTCCACATTTTGCCATTCTGACATTGTAGCTATTGTCATTGGTATATGGTTTTCTTTTAGAAAATTTAAGAAATCAATAGCTCCGTCTGCAAGTTTGAAACTTTGTGGATCATCAAGGCACATTTGTCTATACATAGCTTCTTTTTCGTTTGCATATTTTTCAACCATTTTATCTGATGGTTCTTTTCCAATGCAGTATTGTATAATGTCTTTATTTGTTCTTCCGAACATATATTTCCGCATTTCTTCCTCTGAAAACTCTGTACCTCTTAAAATTTTAGAATATTTTCTCCAAGCATCATAATGCAGTTGTGAATCCCAAAATAATGTACCATTAAAATCAAATATTATACCTTTCATAAATTCCTCGCTTTTTTATAAAAGTATCATAATAATAGGTTATGCTCAAGTTGTATTGATAATATTAAGGGATTTATTGATTAAGCTTTTTAATGTATAATATGTCTGTATTATTACAAAGAAAATGAGTTAGTCTGTGAATATAAAAGAAAAAATACTTAAGTACTTAAAAGAAATTAGTGAGAAACAGAATAAGAAAAGATTGTTAATACCTGCAGAGTTGATTGTGTTTGCAAAGGATATAGCAGATTTGCAGCTAAATAAGTTGAAGCAAAAACTTGACGGTTTTTTATGGCTGCATTCGGAATATTTAGCTACTGCTTATGATGATAAAACTTTTAGTTATAAAAATAATATTTTTTCAATTATTGTTGACATTCAAGATGAATCCGGAAAATCTTATTTATCTAAAGATGTGATTAAACGCCAAATAAAAGCGGCTAAAAAATATAATTGGATTCCTTGTAGATTTCCTGTTGTTGTGAAAGATGCTTATGATTCAGATTTTTCTAAAATGCATTCTAAAACAAGTAGATGGAATTTGTATCATACAATTACGAATGAAGAGATAAATCCTGAAAACTATGATGAAAAGAAAGTTGAAATGTCTGATTGGGAACTTCATAATTTTGCGATAAAGTATATGGCGAGATATTTGCAAGCAAAACATTGTGCAATATTGTCTTTTCAAGATGCTTTAGAAATTGATCCCCAAATTTGGTTTAATGATGCAGCCGGAAATCGTTCTTTTTTAATTGTCAGATGTGCTAGATTTTCCAAAGATAACATCAAAAAACCTAAGAATCTT
>JAMPEO010000108.1 GCA_023665105.1 Candidatus Gastranaerophilales bacterium
ATTCTGAGTTTGATTATGATAGATGTATGATTTCAGACATATTATCATTTATTGAAACTACGTGTAAATTGAACAAGCCGTCTAAATTTTCATTATCCGGTGATAAATGGCTTTATGTAGATTCTAATATTATAGAAATTATTTCAAAATTTGATAAATCTGAAGAAGTTATTTCTATTGAAAAAGAGGGATGTTATAGCTTTGAGGATAGAGATTTTTATATAGAAAAGTTTGTAGGAAGTTTTAAACAACCTGAAAATGAGGATTCTGCTCTTGTGAATCTTTCCGGCTTTGACAATCTTGTTATACGAACAAGGCGTGATGGGGATATTATCAAACCTTTAGGTTTTAAAGGAACTATGAAACTGAAAAAATATTTAATGTCCAAGAATATTCCGCAGCATGAACGTGACAGTTTAATATTACTTTGTCATGAAAATGAAGTATTATGGGTGGCAGGAGTAGGTTTAAGTGATAAAATAAAAACAACAGATAAATCAACGCATAGATTATGTATAAAGTATAAAGAAGAGGAATGATATGAAGCCAATAACAGAATCTGATATTAAAGTTTTATTTTCTGAAGAAAGTATTCAGAATAGAATTCGTGAAATTGCAGAAGAATTGAATCAAGAATATTCTGATGAAGAAGTATATGTTGTATGTGTACTTAAGGGTTCTATTATGTTTACGGTGGATTTGATTAAAAGTTTAAGAATGCCTTTGAGGACTGAATTTATCAGATTATCAAGTTATGGTTCTAACTATACCTCAACTGGTAAAGTTAATGCTGTAGATATTTCGTTGCCGGATTTGAATGGGAAAAATGTTTTGATTATAGAAGATATTATTGATACAGGGCATACAGCTGAGTTTTTAATGAATTTCATCAAACATAATTTTAAAACAGAATCAACGAAGTTTATATCACTACTTGATAAACGTTGTAAACGTGAAGTGGATATCAATCCTGATATTTATGGCTTTACTATTGATGATAAATTTTTGGTGGGTTATGGTCTTGATTATGATGGTTATTACCGTAATCTGCGATATGTTGGTTATGTCGAGGTTTAAATATTACAAAAAAAAGCCTGACTTTCATCAGGCTTGATTTATGGAATTTATTATTAGAGGAATTTTTATTTTTCATTATGCTACGAGGTTATCGTATTGAGCTATTAACGCTGCTTTTTGGTCTTCCGGAAGAGATTTGAAGTATTCTTTTTCTTGAGCATTTAGTTGAGAGTAGAAATCTGAGTATGGGTTGCTGATTCCGAACTGTCTGCCTGCGATACCTACTGTGAACCATCTTGCTGCCGGAGTTGCGTATGCTTCGCGTCCGATTTCTGTAGCTGCGTGAGCTGAACCTTTGCCTTCTTGTACTGTATATCTTTGATTTAAGGCTGCGTTTTCTTGCTGTGCTTGTACATATTCAGCTTTTGCTTGTGCTAGATTTGTTTTTGCAGTATCTACATATTCTGTATATTGTGGTGCTACTTCTGCATTAGGTTCTGTTGCTTTTGCTGCTTCTACCTTTGCTAGTTCTGCTTCAGCTTCTTCTTTTGCTGTACGTTTTGCGGCAAGATTTTCGTTTGATGTTTTTACTTGTTCTGCTGTTATATTTTCAGGAAGTTGGAAATCTTTTCTAGCTTCTAGTTCTGCGATTTCTTTTTCCAATTTTGCTATTTTTGCAGCATCCGGATTATCTTGTTTTTTAATAGATTCTATTTGTTCTTTTTTCTTGTTGATTTTATTGTTGATATGTTGTGCTTCGCCTGTACGTCTTGATAGAATATCTTTTTCGTATTTAACTCGTTTTTCAAGAGAAGCGATTTCGTTTTCTAATTTTGTATATTCTGCTGATTTTTTATCTTTAATTTTTGCTAACTGATCTTTTTTAGCAGTTATTTGATTATTGTGTTCTTGGATTGTTTTGTTTGCTTCTTCCCAACTTGAAGCTTGGTTAATCTCTCTAGCTTGTTGTTTTGCTTGTAAATCTGCTTTCTTAGCTTCTAGTCTTGTATATTCAGAAGATTTTTTGTCTTTGACTTTTGCTTGTTGTTTTTCAATATCTTTGATTTGTTTATCAATTGCTTTGCCTTCATTGTCAATTTTGCCTTTTGTTCCGTAAACAGTCTTGTTGTAGTTACCTTTTACTGTATCAGCCATACTTCCGTATTGTGCTTCAGCTTCTGCCTTAACTGCGTTCCATTTGCCTTCAACTGTTTTTGGAGCAGATGTATATGCTTTCTTAAGACCTGTATAACTGTTTTCGATAGCTTTACCTGAATCTTTGAATACTTTTTTTCCTGCTTTGAAGTAACCTGTTACGCCTTCGAATTCTGCTGCATTTGCACCTGCTGATGATTTTGCGACTGCTTTTGCACCTGCAAGAGCTAATGCACCTGCTGTTGTATTTGAACCTAATGATTGCCATGCTGCTTCAGCTTCTGCATCTGTTTCTGCTGTTGCTATATTAATTGCTGCTTTACCCATTCCTAATGCTGAGATACCAATGCCGGCTGCGGCGATCATTGCCGGTACTGCCGTTCCTGCGGTCAGTACCGTAACTGCACCTACACCCACTGCTATCGCTGCTGTTTTCAGAGTCTGTCCAAGACTGAAATTACCTTTTTCATCAGTGAACATGCCGGTGAAGAATTTGCCGATACCTTTTACGAAATTCTTAGCTGCTTTGAAGAAACCGATATTTCCGTCGTCTTTTTCAACATATTTTTTCTTTTTTGCTAAAAGTTCTTCTTTTGGATTTGCTGTGAAGTTAATGTTTTGATTGTTGTTTGCAACGTTAGTTTGATAACTGTTGCCTGTTTGGTACTGATTATAGAAATAATCATTGTAACCTGTGTTGTAAATACCTGTTGTCATAATTCCTCCAGTGTTTATTTGTGTTTAATTCCCTATGTAAATAATGTGATGTGTAATGTAGTGTGTATAATTTATGCAACCCTAACTAAGCCGTCAAATGACAGTCTTAATCTTCTATAAACTTATTCCCGGTTATAAGCTTATAACTTATGGTTTCATTTCTTGTAAAATAATTGGTTTATCGTTTGTCCTCTATTGCCAAAGAGCAACTTTTGCAAACTTTGTCGAGATTGTGTAACACAAACTTAGCTATCACTTATTGATAGTCTTGCTTTGCCTTACTAAAATATCATCTTAATTTCCCGTATTTATATAAAGTATTTTTTTCTTTAGAAATTGCCTTTTGTAAAAAGATTTATGCAAAAATATTGATATGACTATATTTTGGGGCTTAATATTTTGTTACAATTAAAAATTTAAACGTTATTATAGATGTCGTGTTCGTATTTATCATGCCAATGTTGTTCTTCGTTTTCGTCTGTTGCAGAGTGTTCTTTTATGTATTGGACATGATTTATTAGTCTTAAAGTCTTTTGGCTTTCTTCTATCTTAAATACATTTATGAATGAATAAATTGCAAGTATTACTGTTAAACTAAATATAGCTATGTAGGAATTATTTGAGTAGATACAATGTCCAGCTGTAGCAACAGCTGGTGTAAATAAGTCTAGTAGCCAACCTGCTATGTTTCCTAAAATTGCAACTACAAGATAAAAACCGCATGTCATTACGCTAATTGCAGTACTGGAAACTTTTGCTCCGTTGTAATCGTGTAATAATGGTACTAACAATGGTGATAAACTTGCCCCAAAAGCGATTGTACAAAACAAATAACCAATGATTGGTGTTTTTATATTGAAACATAGACAAATTAGTATTGTTGAGAATACAAACAGAGTGTTAAAACTTGATATTTTTAAAAAGATTGTTCTTCTATGTAAAGATACTTTGCTTAAAAATGCGATTATTGAACCTGCAACGGCGTATAGTGCTCCCATTATTGAAAGAATTGTTGCAGCTTGCATTATTGGCATTTGACAAAAATCTTCAAGAAATTTTTTGCCTAAAACTGTTTGAATTACATAATAAAGACCGTAGTTTAAACAAGCAAATGAATATAAATTAAGGTTCTTTTTATTCTTGAATGTTTCTTTAAATAATTCTAAGTCCATATGTACAGACTTGTCTGTAGGCTGGTGAGTTATAGTTTTATCTATAATAATAAATAATCCTGCAATTACAGCAGTTGCAATTCCTGTTATAAGAAATGTTTCTCTCCATCCCATTTTATCTATACAAACTACAAGTGGTGCATTAGCAACGATTCCGCCTAAGTAACCAATCAAGAGAATTAAGGATAAAACAACCCCAAAATTCTTTTTAGGAACTAAGCGTCTGGTTTCGTTAATCATTCCTAAGTAGAATGTCGCAGAACCGAAACCTATTAAAACTCTGCTAAAATATAATAGTCCTAATGTTTTTGAGAATGGGAATAATAAACTGCCAAGCAAGAACAATATTGAACCTGCTGTTATTATTCTAAATCCGCCATATCTGGCAATTAAAACTCCAATGACAAGCTGGCTTATCGCATATATGTACATGAAAGATGCACCAAGAGATGTAATGCATTGTGCTGTTGTTGCTAAATCAACTTGTAGTACATCAAATACAGCACCCGGTACGGCAACTCTTTGAATGTTTGCCGCAAAATATAGAATCGAGCCAAGCACGATTAAAATAATTTCAGCTATTGGTATTCTCCTCATATTTAAAATTTTACTCCTGACAAAAAAATATTCAAAATGTTTTTGAAGATTTATAAAGCTATGATTTTTTGGTATAATTTATAACATAGATTATGATTTTAATGAGGACTGAAAAATGGTAGATATTAGAGAAGAGTTTATTGAACAAGCTAAATATATTTCACGTAACGCAGAAATTTTACCTGGTGGTTTGGAAGAATTAGCTGTGAAATTACAGCATTCAGCAGATACAAATACTCCTTTAAGAATAAAGTTAGGTATGGATCCAACCCGTCCGGATTTACATTTGGGTCATACTGTTGTTATGCGTAAGCTAAAGGAATTTCAGAAATTAGGACATAAAATTGTGTTGTTGGTTGGTGGTGCTACTGCTATGGTTGGTGACCCATCCGGAAAATCTGAAACAAGACCTGCTCTTACAAAAGAAGAAGTTGAGAAGAACGCACAAACATATTTTGACCAAATGTCAAAAGTTATTGATATAAAAGATGCAGAAGTTGTTAATAATGCTGACTGGTTACATAAAATGAGCTTTACAGAATTATTGAAACTCTCTGCTCAAGTGACAGTTGCTCAAATGATGACTCGTGATGATTTTGCAAAAAGATATGCAGATGGAAAACCTATTTCTATTGTGGAATTTTTCTATCCGTTAATGCAAGCTTATGATTCCGTTGCTATCGATGCCGATATTGAACTTGGCGGTACAGACCAAAGATTTAATACACTTCTTGGACGTGATATTCAGTCTGCATATGGTAAAAAGTATCCTCAACTAGTAGTATTGTTACCTCTATTAGAAGGTACAGACGGTGTTGTTAAAATGTCTAAAACATATCCTGAACACTGTATTTCTTTAACTGATAGTGCAAATGATATGTTTGGAAAATTGATGAGCATTCCTGATAATATGATTACACGTTATTATAGTTTGTTAACTGATACTGATAAGGAAACATTAGAACTATATGATAGACAAATTGCTGATGGATCGGTAAACCCTCGTGAAATTAAGATGAATCTTGCTCACTTAATAACAGAAGAGTATCATGGTAAAGAAGGTGCTGATTTTGCTCAAAAAGAATTTATCAATGTTGTGTCCAATAAGGGAATACCACAAGATATTCCAACTGTTAAAATAGAAAATGGAGCAAATATACTTGATGTATTACAAACTCTAAACTTTATTCAAAGTCGTGGTGATGGCAAACGTCTTATTCAAGGCGGTGGCGTAAAAATTGATGGCGAAAAAGTTTCTGATACATCGTTTACAGTAAATATTGAGGACGAAGTGATTATACAAGCAGGTAAAAGAAAATTTGCGAGGTTAACAAAGTGATATATTCAAATGTTTTAGAATTGATAGGAAAAACTCCTTTAGTAAAATATAATGAAAATATTTTATTAAAGTTAGAGTTTTTTAATCCTTCTAATTCAGTTAAAGATAGAGCAAGCTTTGCTATGCTTGATACCGCAATGAAAGATGGCTTAGTAA
>JAMPEO010000109.1 GCA_023665105.1 Candidatus Gastranaerophilales bacterium
CTGCATCTGGATTATTTTGTGCAAAATTATTTAATAACATAATAATTGAATCAATATCTTTCCCGTTGTTTTTTAAATCCATAAGAAAAGTATTTAACATTGGAGCTTTTTCAAAATTATTCATTGAGTATCTTTCTATCGCTTTAAAGTTTATATTATTATCAGTAAAATTCATTTTTCAAATCCTTTTCTTTATATTGCCATGCCACACTAAAAAAATCAATTATTTCAAGAGGTTTGTCTTAAAAGAATATTTCCGTCAACGACCTCAATAGGTATTCGTTCTGATTCTTGTTTAGGTTTATATAATCCATCCCATTCACAATAACGTATATATCCTTTTCCTGTACCTTTAGTAAACACACCTTTTTTATCAACAACTGCATCATTCAGAACACCGGATTCTTGTCCTAAAACTTCCATAAAACCGACAGAATTAGTAGGAATTTTACCTGCATAAGTTTGTCCGCCAAGTGTAAATGCATCAGTTGGTGTTACAACCATAACACCGCAGTCACCAAAACCACCAAATAAAGCATACTTACCCTGAATCGGTCCTTGCATTAAGTATAATAATTTTTGTTGCAATGCTTTATCTTCTTGACCTATTTGTCTGAATGTTTCTGTTTCGGTAAAATGTACTGCAGGTATCGTGTTATCTGCAACCTCAATATGTATATTTTCAGCAGATTTAACTCTGTTAAATGCTTCTCGAGAGCGTTTGAAAGTTTCGGCACCTTTGGCATCTAACGCACTAACTTTTCTGAAATATCCATCATTTAAAACAAATTCCGGATTTATAAAATCATCAATAACACTTTGTGCCTTTTTACCTAATACCATTGGTGAAAATACAATATTTATTTCATTATTAACATTACCATCTTTAACAAGGTTGTTTAGGATTTTAACCGTATCACATAAGATACTTGAGCCTGATAAAGAACAATCATCAGGTATAACAAGTGTTATAGGTTCACCTGAAACATCATTAGCAGCTTTTCGTATTTGTTCCGCTAAAGATTTTGCATAACCACCTGTTTTGGAAGGTTCAAGAGATAAAGTATTTAACTTATTCATAGCCTGAGCAAGCTTTTCTTCTCCATATTTACTTAAAATTTGAGTACCATCAAGACCTTTACAACCTTCAATAACTTCTCTTGCTTCTTGAATAGTCATAGGGTTATCTTTTATTTTTTGAGCAGCTCTTCTGAGATCTTTATAAATTGGAGATTTTGATAACCATTCACTACATAATTCATCCGGATGAATAGGTTTTCTGCTCAATTCTCTTTCTGATAAAGTAATTAAATGCTCAGGAGCAATATCATTAGCTTCCACATACCATTCAGAAATCAAATTATTACTTTTTGGCATACCATTATTGCGTTGCGGATTGATATCTAAAACATACAAATTCTTTCGGTCTTTTAAGCCTTCAAACTGTTTTTGTAAAATAGGCATAGCATCTTCTTTTGTTCTTATCACAATTCCTTCATTTTCAGCCATTCTAACAAGAGCAGCCTGTATTTTAGGGTCATCAGTAACAGTTTGAGCAGCTCTGACAGCACTAGCATGGTCTACTTTTGTTTTTGGTGTTATTACACTGCTTGTAGATTTTTGAGGGGGGGGTGAAACAGTAGATGTTGACTTGTTATGAGCTAATGTTTTACCTGTTTTTGCCGCAAGTCTGAAACCACCGCCAATAACAGGTGCCATAATCATACCGCCAATAGCACCTTGAACTCCTGCCTCAAGAACATTTTCACCCTCGACAGAAGCTCTAACCATATTGTATGCAGAACCACTGACAGCACCATCAAGAGCCATGCCTGCACCCAATGCAGCAACACGTTTTGCAAAAGTTCCGCCTGCAACATCAACAGCCTGAGTTAATATAACGTTTTTAGCAGTTTGCTTAGCACCCTGTACAGCAACTTGTTCTGCACCTCCTTGAAGCGCTTTCAAACCAAGTTTTTGAGCAACAGTTTTTGTAACAGTGTTGCCGACACCATTTGTAACAGGAGCAAGAAGCCCGTTAATACCACCAGTTGCAACATCATATATTAAATCTTTACCATTATATTCTTTGCCATTAGCAAAAGCATCTCCGGTTTTTATACCGACTTTGACCCCGGCACCAACACCTGTTGCCAATGCTAATCCTGCAGCCAGAGATGCTCCGCCTGTTGGAACTGCCAATACGAATGCACCTACCGATAAAATACCTGATGCCAAATCCGCAGCTACATCAACACAGATTTCTTGTCCTTCTTTATAGCCTTCAATAGCGTTTTTAACATCTTCTTCAGATGCAATACCTTGTTCATAATCACTAATCAATTTATCAGCTTTATCAGAACCTGAGCCAATACCTGTAAGATTTTTAAAGCCATCCCACATTTTTCCAATAAAGCCTTGTTGCTTTTTAACTTTTGCTAATTCTAATTTTAAAGCTATCGCTGATTCAATATTTGAACGGGTTTTAGGAGTGGAAACGAATTTATCTTCTTTAGCTTGAAAAGAAACAGGAATTATTTCATCAGAAGTTTTAACACTACGAGAAGCAGACACAGCTTTACCAGTGCCAATACTTAAGTATGGATTATTATTGATTCCATTCATTCCCATCGTAGTCAACTTTTCCCGTATCTTCGCGTAACAAGACACAATTACAGTGTCTTCATATATAAATAAAGTTGTTTTTACAGACAAAATTGCTTACTTTTTAGGGAATGTAAATTTTTATAAATAAAAAAATGCCGATAGCGAGATTCGAACTCACGACCTACTGATTACGAATCAGTTGCTCTACCACCTGAGCTATACCGGCAATTCAAATTTAGAATAACACAAATTTATTTCTTAAAATAATAATGTAATAAAATATTACAAATTTTAATCCTTCCTAGCAAATATTTTATTTACTATTTTTTATACAAACGAATACAAAGCTGAGTATCTAAAATATGAATATCATTTCTTTCAACAATTTCATATCAGCAAAACCAACATCTTTTGATAACAAGTACACTTCTTTTCAACCAAGATTTGGTTTAAAGATGGCTAAACCTTTAGCAGCTGACACCGTTTCTTTCACAGGAGAAGCCCCAACCAACAAAAGAAAGAATGGTAATGAAGAACCTGCAATTAGTATTGATTTAGCTCAAAAAATAAATGAAATGTATACAGAGCCGCACAAACAAACTAAATATATTTTAGAACAAGAATTTAAAGATATTTTATCAACTCCCGAAAAGAAAAGTCACTTAACAATGAGTGATAGAATAAAAACACCTAAATCTATTCAAGAGAAAGCTACAACAAGAGGCTGGTCAACAAAGAAAGAAATTATAAATCACATGGGTGATATTTCAGGCTTCTGTTTTGTTATGGAAGATAAAAAAGCAGAAAAAGCTTTTATAAACAGATTTTCAGAACTTGTAAGAACTGGAAAGATAAATGTAGTAGAAATTGAATATCATCGTAGAGAACCTTTATACAAAAAGAATCAAGTTGTAAAATCTTATGATTCTATGAGTATGGAAAATCTCCAAAAATTAAAGAAAACAGTAATTAACGCTAAAAATCCAACAACACAGTTCTATCACGAAATTGATAGTATGTCAGGATATTCAGGATTACATATAACAATCAAAACTCCTTACGGAACAATGTCAGAAATCCAATTAGTTCCAAGAAGTGTTTATAATGCCAAAGTTCCTGAAAATTTGCTTTACAAAATCAGAAACGGTAAAAATGTACCTGACAAATTCAAATACATTGAACCATTCCTAGCTCCTCTAAAAGTTCAAAATGCTGACAAAATGACACCGCAAGAAAAAGCATTACAAAAAGCTATGTCAACATATACAAGAGAAGTTTACGCTCACGCAATAGAAGACCCGTTCAATGATTCTAAAGAATTCCTTAGAGTAGAAGATGCACACGGGCTAACTAACAAAGAGAAGAAAATGATTAAAGATTATGATATGAACACAATTTGTACTTTAGTTGAAGCTTGTAATGAACTTGATAAAAAGCCTTAATCTAAATACACACTTCGGGTATTGATTATCCGAAACATTGTGGTAACATTTTCATAAAAGAGAGGTATTTTATGAATATATTATTTGTTATTGACAAAATTGAACTTAAATATTTCGAATTTAATAATTTGGTTACAAATTTTTGGTTTATAAAAGAATTTCTAACAAGAGGAAACAATGTATTCATAACAACAAACAATCGTCTATATTTAAAGAATTCTACAGCTTTTGCAACTTGTTTTTCTACTTATGAAGCTGATGGAAACATATTTCACAAAAAAGAAACTCTTGATTTAAAAATAGATGATTTTGAACTGGTAATGTTCAGACCGGATCCACCGGTTGACAACGATTATATCAACGCAACATATATTTTAGATTTTGCAAAAAACACAACAATCGTAAATAATACAACATCTATTCGTAATTTTAATGAAAAACTACACACATCGCTATTTTCAGAGTATATGCCAAAACACATTGTTACAGCATCAAGAGATAAGATAGAAGATTTTCTTGAAGAATGCGGAGAAATAATCTTGAAACCGTTAAACAAATGTTTTGGAAGCGGTGTAATGTATCTTCATTCAGGAGATTTAAACACTCGTTCTATCATTAACACAATGACTAACGAAGAAAATTCTCTTGTTATGGTACAAAAATTCATTCCCGCAGTAAAATACGGAGACAAACGAGTTCTTACACTTGGTGATACTGTTCTCGACCAATGTGTAATCAAGCTTCCAACAAATGATGATTTCAAATTTAATACACATAATGACGACTTCATCAAAAAAGGAGTGTTATCAGAATCAGAAAAAATTAACTTCACTAATGTTGCAAAAACCCTAAACAAAATGGGCATCTATATGGCAGGACTTGATGTTGTTGATGAACAAATCATTGAAATAAACGTAACAAGCCCTTGCTATTTTATAAAAGAAATAAACAACAATTTCTGCACAAATATAGAAAAAGGTATATGTGACTATATACTTAGCCTGCCGCATTCTTTAACAGCAAGCAACACAACAGAAACACATACATTGAGCAGAGAAGAATACAAATATAAGACAGAAACTTTTTAAGTTCACAAATTATAGAAGATTATTCGGATGGTTCAAAATAGACCCTGAAATAAATTCCACAACTGCCCATGATAAATTTCACATTTTAAACATCATTCAAATTGTATATAAGTAGTATGTCAAACATTCAATAAATATATCACTCTGAACTTGCGAATTTTCGGCAGGGCGACGGCGAAGCTTAGCCCGTAATGTGGAGGAAAACCACGCTTATCACTTCACTCGCATTAAACGGGTCTACGGTCTTTACCTACACAAAACTCTACGCCCTCTGCTCGTTCGTTCTTTTCCGACAACCCGCATAAACCAAGACAGTTTCAGAGCCTATATACTTGTTAACTTATGTCTTTCATTTTCTTGTACCGACAAGAAAACGAAACAAAAGAAACTCTCGGCACGCTTCCGTTCGCACGAGAATTGTATAAATCGACATTGAGTCAAATAACTCGCATTATTTCTGAATGGTAAACGTACAACTTGACAACAATGCTCAAACCGTCTTGGTTTATTCGGCTGGTCGCAGAAGCGTGGTTCTGCTCCACGTTACGAGTTTCGCTATCGCTCACTCTACCGAAAAACCGCAAATTTGATATTGAGTCTCTTTTACATTCTCGGCTCACTCCGCTATCGCCGATTTTATTTAATTGTCGATAACTTTTGCATAAGATAAACAACAATTTATTGCTGCGTTTTGATTTATTGTTTGATAAATTATTTGGGACAAAAGTGGAAATAAATTCAGGGTAACAGTACTAATTTACAAATTCCAGTACAGTAAAAGAACAATGTTGTTCACCATAAACAGAATACTATTCTAAAAATCCTGTATCATCAAAATCAATTTCTACATCAACGTCTTCATCTTCATCATCGGATAAATCAAGAGCGTTCTCATCTTTTTTCTGTTCTTCATCTTTAGACTTCTTTGAACGTCTATGTACAAATACACCCATACCACCGCCGGCATCAGCGTTTGATGAATATGATTTAAACGGGTCGTTTCCACTTATTCCA
>JAMPEO010000010.1 GCA_023665105.1 Candidatus Gastranaerophilales bacterium
AAAGACCATAAAACACATTTCCATCATTATTTAGTCCATATATAAATATAACTAGCCAAGAAAAAAAAGACATAGGAAGAGCATACCAACGAGAACACTCTAACCAAAACCTTAACCTAGTAATCATTTATAAAAGACCTCCTAAAGACTTAACGGCTTCATAATCAGCACCACCCTCTAACAATTCTTCAGCTTTTAAACCAAATAAAGTTACAAGTTCTGATACATCTTCATGTTTAGCAATTTTTTCCACAACAGCAGAAACCGCTTCATCTCTAGTCATATTAGAGATTTGATTATATTTACCACGTGCGATACTTCGTCTTTTAGACTTACCCATTAGAAACTAACCTCTAAGGCTTTCCAGAGCAAGCAAAGCTGCTCCAATCATGCCGGAATAGTTTCCTGCACTTGATTTTCTAATAGATGTAGCAGTCGTAACAATTTCAGAATTAACAGCTTTTTCTATCTTATCAACATTAACAAATTCTGCCATAGAACCAGATAATACAAAACAATCAGGATCAAACAAATTAGCTAAACCGATAATACCTTGAATAATATAATCTTCCCATTTATCTAAAACTGCTATCATTTTTTCATCACCGGACTTAACTCCGGCAATAACATCGTATGTAGTAACATCAGGATTATTTAACATTTCTTCAGCAGTAAGTTTAAGCCCTGTACCTGATGCATAACTTTCAAAACAATCATAGGCTCCGCAAGTACATTTACGGCGTTTATCCGGATACATTTTAAAATGCATTTCGCCTGCAGCTCCCGATTTACCTTTAAATAATTTATTATCTATTATTATACCGCCGCCAACACCTGTCCCAAGAGTAAGCATAACAGAGTTATCACAATTCTTAGAAGAACCGACAACGTGTTCCGCCCAAGCCGCTGCATTTGCATCATTTTCCATAAAAACTTTTTTAACAGACAATTCTTGAAATGGAATATCTCTATAATTTTCAACAAGATTACCTGTAGAACTTATAACATTTGTGTTCTCTTTATTAACAGCACCTGCTGTTGCAATAGCTATAATATCAACTTCTTGTTCATATTTATTGATTGCAGTTTTTAAAATATTTACGATTCCATCAATAGTCTTAGGAGTTGAGTTTTTTTCAACTTCTCCACAAACATTTCCGGTTTCATCAACTAAAGTATAATAAATCTTAGTACCACCAATATCGAATGCAAGAGCTTTTTTCATAACAACCTATCTTTCTATAAATCTTTTAGTAATTAACTGTGGTCTTGTAATAGCAGAACCAATTACAACTGAATGTGCACCATATTCAAAAGCTTTATCAACTTGTTCTGGATTCCAAATTCTTCCTTCAAGAATAACAGGAACAGATGTATTCTTAACCAAAGCCTTTAACAATTCATAATCAGGTTCATCACTATCAGACAAAGACTCTTGTGTATAACCGGAAAGTGTCGTTGATATGATATCAACTCCAAGTTCCGCACAATTCAAACCTTCTTCTAATGTAGCGATATCAGCCATTGCATAACGTCCGGCAGACTTAACACGTGCAATAATAGCTTCAAGAGTACATTTATTTGGTCGTGGTCTTGAAGTTCCGTCAAAAGCAATGATATCAGCATCGGCATTTATCAATTCATCAGTTTCTTTTATGGTTGGAGTAATATAAACTATCTCTTTCCAATTTTCAGGTAAACCATCAGGCTTAGTGAGTCCAATAACAGGAACTCCAAGTTTTTTTGCATTTTTTACATCACGTGCACCTGCAACACGCAATGCAGAAGCACCACCATTTATAACAGACTGCATCATCGAAAACATACACTCTTCTTTATACAAAGGCTCATCAGGCATTGCTTGAACAGATACAATAACTTTATTTTTTAAACTTTTAATCATAATAATATTTTACTATGAAAAAACAAAACAGGCTCAAAAATGAACCTGTTTTTAATTTGTAGAAAGGAAAGGTCTACTTCCTCAGTAGAACTGATTTATTTTTTACACATTAAGCTTGTGCAGGAGCTTGTTGAGCTTCTTGAGCAGGAGCATTTAAGCTGTTCAATGCATCAGATGCAGCTGCTGCAACACCTTCATCAGCATCAGATTGAGCTATTGTGTAAATTTGTGACAAATCATCTTTGTATTCAGGACGTTGAACATATCTTAGTGCATCGATTGCTGCTGTTCTGATAGCTGGGTTTTGATTGTTTTTCAATTCGTCAACTACAGCTGCTGCACCAGGTAAATCAGTTAATGGAACTACGTTTCCTGTACGTTTTTCGATTTCATCGCCATAAGTTTTTTGAAGAATTGCCGTTGTGAATAAAGCATATTCTTTATTACGTTCAGCTTGTTCAAGCGGAGTAATAGTTGTAGCTAATGTTTCTTCTTCTGGAGTAAGCTGATGAGGAAGAGCTACACTTTGAGGATCCTTTCCTGCTTGAATAGCTGCATATATTGTTGCATCATTTTCAGCAACTTTATCTCTTAGTTGTAATTGTTGTTCTGTAGGACCATCCAATTTAGAAGAGTCTACACTCATAATATCAATTAACTTGTCAAAAACATCTTCTTGTACATAAGGAATAGCACTAGCTTCGTCTGTTAAACCTGTTTTTGCAATTTCTTCCATTTGAATAGCTTGTTTATCAAAATCAGCATCAGCTAAATTTGCAACTACAGCTGCTGTATCAACAACAGGAGCTTGTGGTGCTTGAGGTACTTCCGGAGCAGGAGCCACAGGCTGCTCTGCTACAGGAGCTGCTGGCTGTTGAGGAGCTTGTGGAGCAGGTTGTTCCGCTACAGGTGCAGGCACATCAACTTGTGGAGCCGGAGCCGGTTGAGGAGCTTGTGGAGCAGGTTGTGCCGGTGGAACTTGTACCGGTGGATAATACGGTTGAGTTTGTGCTTGTGGATAATCATAATAGTAACCTGGTTGTGCCGGAGCATTTAAGGTTGGAGTATCCAAGTTAATTTGAACCGCATTATAGCTTGGTGCATAAACCGGTTTTTTAGGTTGAGCACTCACATTTTGCTGAGGGGCTGCGTAATTTTGAGGAGATTGAATCATTATAATACACCTTTCCTAACTTTATCTACAATTATAAAAAGATATTTTCTTCTTACAAATTGCCATGATATTAAAATAAAGTTTACAAATATTTATATTTTACAAAATCAAACTATGCTTGCCATTGTTGAGTTGCTGTTTGTGGCATAGGAGGCATAGGTGCAGGAGGCACATTCAATGTAGGAGAGTTTAAATTTAGCTGAACCGCATTATAGCTTGGTCTAAATTCAGGAGCTTGTTGGATACAAGGTTGTTGTTGTGGTTGTTGTGCACCTACATTTGCTGCGATTGATGTTGTCATTTCTTTGTCCTTTCACTATTCTTCTACAAGATAATTATTTTCTTCACTTACTGTAATGAAACTCAAGATATTTTTTTGCTAAAAAATCAACCCTTTGTTACAAAAGTTAATATATTGAATACATGCAAAACCCATGATTTACAATGAATTCAGGATTCATGCATACATGTATAAACTAATATTTTTCTTAAAATTCTGTTGTTGTTTTCATCTTATTTTTAAATTTAGTAATATTATTTTGGAATATCAAATTAACAGTACCTGTCGGTCCGCTTCTTTGTTTTGCAATAATAATTTCAGCCTCACCCTTATTCTTTGCTATTTCTTCTGCCTCTTCTCCGTCAACCTGCCCCTTGCTTGCATAATATTCACCACGATAAATAAACATAACAATATCAGCATCTTGCTCAATAGAACCTGAATCTCTTAAATCTGACATTATCGGACGTTTATCTGTTCTTTGCTCAGTCGCACGAGATAACTGAGAAAGAGCAATAATAGGAACATTCAATTCTTTTGCTAGAATTTTTAAACCTCTTGATATTTGAGAAATTTGCTGAGTTCTATCAGTTTCCCTTCCGCTTGATTCCATCAACTGTAAATAGTCAATAATAATCATGCTCAAATTTTTATCAGTCATTGCAAGACGACGACACTTTGCTCTTATATCAGTCAGCGTACAACCACTTGTATCATCAATATATATAGGAGCTTCTGATAAAGCACTCATTGCTTGAGCCAATTTTTCCCAGTCATTAGACTGCATATTTCCTGAACGTAGTCTTTGAGAATCAACTTCCGCCTCAGAACACATAAGACGTTGTACTAATTCGTCCTTTGACATTTCCAGAGAGAATATCGCTATAGTCTTTTTATATTTTAATGCAGCATTTTGTGCAATATTTAATGCAAAAGCTGTTTTACCCATTGCAGGTCTCGCCGCTAATATTATCAAATTACCTTTTTGAAAACCGTTTGTCATGTCATCTAAATCATAGAATCCTGTTTCCACACCGGTTTTTTCATCTCTATGTTTATATCTGTAATCTATTTTTTCATAAGTATCAAATACTAAATTCTCAATAGGAACTAAATCTGTAGATGTTTTCTTTGATGCAATATCAAAAATAAGTTTCTCTGCACGTTCAAGAGACTCTCCGCTTGGTGCTAAGTCATAACCTGATGTGGTAATCTCAGAACCGGCATTGATAAGAGAACGCTTAATAGCTTTTTCTTCAATTTGTTCAGCATAATAGCCTACATTAGCAGTCTGAATACATTTAAAACTTAAATCATTGATAAAAGCTCTGCCGCCAACTAATTCCAATTTTTGATTAATATTAAGAGTATCTGAAACAGAAACAATATCTACAACCTCATTATTATTAGTAAGTTGAATAATTGCTTCATATATATACCTATGTGCAGGCTTATAAAAATATTCCGGTTTTAGAATACTAACAACCTTATCCAAACATCTTGGATTAACAAGTATTGCTCCAAGAACAGCTTCTTCTGCCTCTACATTTTGAGGCATAAGTTGTGATAAATCCGCCGGTTTATTTTTTGTAGCAGCTGGTGCCAAAATTTTTCTCCTAATATGTGATAGTTAATAATAGTTTATCACGAGCGAATTTTAAATTACAGACAAAGTTAATAAAACTAAACAAAAAAAAGCCGTCCTTTGACGGCAATTTTAGTGTTTATTATTGTGTGTAGTAAATTTATATTCTTAGTTCAAATTTTGCAATGTAATATAGAATCTCATCGCAAAAATCTTTAAAGCCTTCAAAATAGATAGCAAATGTATCTTTAAAACTAATTGTACCTGGTAATAATAACTCGTTAAACATATCAACTCCTTAACACTTCAATTACAAATAAGATAACGGCACATTTAATAAAAACTTTAGGGAAATAACAGATATCGTTACAAAAATTTAGAATATGTTAGAAAAACATGTTTTGGTGGAATTTAGATAGTAGAGAAATCTGCACCTTAATATCCGACTATACAAAAGTGCATATTATACATCAAAAAATCCCCCGTATAGTCATCCATATAGTTGATTTATCCTTCAAAATAACGTAAATATAATGAAAATTGAATAAAGATATGTTATAATCTAATTGGAGATATGATAAATTAATGAACAACCTACAATTTCAGAATGACCTTGATCGTTTATTAGCGGTTCTTCCTGACAAAATCAGAAGTCAGGTTTCGTATTCACAGATGGAGGATGTAATAGAAATTGTCCTCGATATCGGCAGACGACCCGAAATAAGGCACTCTGACGGCAAAATAAACAAACTTGATACTGGGGATATAACAACAGAAGATATTGAATCTATCACATCGAAAGTACCAGAGTTCACAACAGATAACCGTTCAGGAATACCAGGCACACTTCACAGAATAAGTGCCATAAGAAATAGACAGGGTAAAGTCGTAGGTCTGACTTGTAGAGTCGGAAGAGTAGTAACCGGAACTATTGCTTGTATCAAAGATTTTTGCACAATGGGTAAAAGCATTTTATTTTTAGGACGTCCGGGCGTAGGTAAAACAACTAAATTACGTGAAATATCACGTCTTGTTGCTGATGAAATAGGCAAAAGAGTTGTAGTTGTTGATACCTCAAATGAAATTGCAGGTGACGGTGATGTTCCTCACCCTGCTATAGGTTCTGCAAGAAGAATGCAAGTAAGACAACCTGAATTTCAAAAAGATATCATGATTGAAGCTGTTGAAAACCATACACCTGAAGTTATTGTAGTTGATGAAATCGGAACAGAAGCTGAAGCACAAGCAGCACGCACAATCGCAGAACGTGGTGTAATGCTTATTGCAACAGCTCACGGTAATTCTTTAGAAAGTCTTATCAAAAACCCTACACTATCAGACTTAGTTGGCGGCATTCAATCTGTTACACTTGGCGATGACGAAGCAAAAAGAAGAGCCTCTCAAAAAACAGTTCTTGAACGCGAAAAACAACCAACATTTGATATTGTTATAGAAATTATTGACAGAAATACTTTGGCAGTTTACAAGAATACTTCTGAAGCAGTTGATTACATTCTAAGAGGCTGGCCTATTCGACCTGAAATCAGAAAAGTGGATAAAGATACAGACATCAAACCAACTACTCCTGCTTCAGAACCAACAATAGCAGAACATATTTCTAACATTGAACACAAAATTCTTGAAAAACCGGAAGATACACTTAAATTCAGCTTCTCAAGAAAAGAATATGTTGAAAGTATTAAGCCGATAAAGAAAATATATCTATATGCCGTATCAAGAAGCATTGTAGAAAAAGCAATCGAAAGGCTTGACTTAAACGCAGAATTAACAAGAAACATAGATGACGCTGATATGGTTATTGCCCACAAAAACTTTGCAAAAGGCGGAGCAAAAATATTATCAACAGCGAATGATTATAGATTACAAGTATTCTATGTAAAAACAAATTCAATGGCACAGATACAAAAGGTTCTTAAAGATGCGTTATGCGTTGAAGATTTAACAGAAAGCATTCACGGATATTATGACGATGCAGAACGTGCTCTTGATGAAGCAAAAGCAGCCATAAACAAAATTCTTGCAGGTGCAGAAAAAATCGAATTAAACCCACAAAGCCAATATATACGAAAATTACAACACGCACTCGTAGAACAGCATAACCTTGAAAGCAGTTCTGTGGGCGAAGGTAAAGACAGACACCTAAGAATTGTCGGCGGACGAGATTTTGACGACAACAGAGCAAGTTAAACAATAAAAAAGCCTCTTATAATAAGAGGCTTTTTTATTTAAACTATACTTATAATTAATCACTTTCTGCAATTACTTCAGCGATTAAATCACCATAGCTGTTAACACAACCATTAGTTTCTTCCACAATATATTTCAAACCTGATTTACCTTCTATTGATTGTTCAGCTTTATCCATTGCGTCATCATAGTCTTTAAACTCACCAACTAATGTTTTTGTTAAAGTTTTATTACCTTCTTGTGTATAAACTTGAAACATTTCATACTCCTTTATTATTTTGATTTTCTTAAATGTTCTAATTCTTCCTGATATGGAGAAATCGCAGTAATTTCTTCTATCACATTCGGAAGTTTTTCTAATACGTAATCGACTTCTTTTTCAGTAGTATATCTGCTCAAACTAAACCTGATACTACCATGAAGAGATGTAAACGGTGTTCCCATTGCTCTAAGAACATGACTTGGCTCTAAAGAACCTGATGTACAAGCACTTCCGGAACTTGCACAAATACCCAAATCACTCAAGTGAAGCAAAATAAGTTCACCCTCAATATATTCAAATCCAATATTTGTAGTATTAGGAACTCTATTAGAAATAGAAGAATTTAATCTTGCATTAAATACATTCTTTAATATGCCTGTTTCAAGTTTATCACGAAGTCGTTTAACTTCTGTTAGTTCAAACTTAAGACTATCTTTAGCCATTTCTGCAGCTTTACCCATGCCTACAATATAAGGAACATTCTCTGTCCCTGCTCTATAACCACGTTCTTGATGCCCGCCATTAATCAATGGAGGAAGCATAACACTTGATTTCACATACAATGCTCCAATACCTTTTGGTGCATGAAACTTATGACCGGAAACACCAAGCATATCGATATTTGTATCCTTAATATCCATATCAATTTTTCCGGCAGCTTGAACGGCATCTACAAAAAATAAAGTATTTGGATTCTTTGATTTTACAATTTCACCAATCTGTTTAACAGGGAAAATAACACCGGTTTCATTATTAGCCCACATAATAGAAACAATCGCTGTATCATCGGTGATTTTTTCTTTTAACTCTTCAAGTTCAAGTTCACCATTTGCGTTAACCCCAACATAATCAACTTTGTATCCTTGTTTTTCAAGAGTTTTATACGTATTCAAAACACAAGGATGTTCTACTTTTGTCGTGATAATATGTTTTTTCGATTTATTAGCAGCAAGAGCACCTTTAATCGCAGTATTAGCACTTTCAGATCCGCAAGAAGTAAATACAATTTCTTTTTCAGATTTTGCACCTAAAAAATCTTTAATCTGTTCTCTTGCACTTGCTATAGCATTAGAAGATTTACGGCTAAATTCATACATACTGGAAGGGTTTGCATACTCTTCCTTTAGATAAGGTAACATTGTCTCTAATACTTTTTCATCTGTTTTTGTAGTTGCATTATTATCTAAATAAATAACCATTATACCTGTATAACCTCTATATTTTGATTTACTTTATCACGCAGAGTAGACTCTACGAATGATTTAATAGTTAATACTGAGTTTTTACATGAAGAGCATCTGCCTTGCAATTTTACATAAACTTTATTATCATCAATATCAATTAACTCAATATCACCACCATCTTTTTGTAATTCCGGTGCAATTACATTTTCAACTACTTTATTAATTTTTAAAATTAGCTGAGCCGGTGATAATTTTGGTTCATTATTAGGTTGAACATATTTATCAATAATTGATTGAATAGTATTTTTACAACGTCCACAAGCACCACCTGCTTTAGTATAATTAGTAACTTCTTCAACAGTAGTCAAATTATGTTGTTCAATAGCTTCTTTAATTGAATCTTCTGTAACATTAAAACAAGTACATATAACTTTTGATTGTTTTTCATCACGTACAGGAATTTCAAAATCAATTTCTTCATCATAGTATTTTTTCAACGCATCTTCTAACGCTTCATGTCCCATAACAGAACAGTGCATTTTTTCAGGAGGCAGACCATCAAGTTCACGTGCAATATCTTCGTTTGTAATCTTACGAACTTCTTCCAAAGACTTACCTATAACCATTTCGGTTAATATACTGGAGCTTGCAACAGCTGAACCGCAACCAAAGGTTTGAAATTTAGCATCTGTTACAATGCCATCTTTTATTTTCAAATAAAGCTTCAATGAGTCTCCGCAAGCCAATGAACCTGCTTCTCCAATCACATCTGCGTCTAATATTTTTCCTACATTTCTAGGGTGTCTGTAGTGATCCATAACTTTTTCTGAATATTCCCACATAGCACACCTCCTTTTCTAAATATTCTATATCAAAAAAAAATGGTTCGCCACATATACAGAAAGATAATTTGTAACTATCTATTACAAACTGATTTAATAATAAGCAATAAATTATAAATAATAAACTTTATATAAATGTAGTACTACGTGTAGGCAAAATTATGTGTAACATCAAACCAATGATGAATAGTATTAAAAGCGGAATTCATTCTGTTTCACAGAACGCATCTTCTTATCAAGAAGTTGCAAGCAGAACTGCACAAATACATAATTTATCACAGGCACAATCCAATATACTTAAAGATAAGGGCTGGATTATTGGATTATTTCGTCCTATATTTAGAAAGCTTGTAAATATTTCAGATAGTTTTAGTGTTTTATCAAGTACGATGCAATCGACAAGCAGAAATATACGTAAAGCAGTTTGTGTTGCAAAGGAAGAAAATCCTGATGCTTCAAAAATAAAAGCAAAAATTCAGGGAGTCAAAGAATCAATACCCGAAATAAAAAAAGCTTTAAAAGAAATTAGCGGTATAAATGATGTTAAAGCTGCTACCCAAGCAGAAGGAAAGCTAAGAGGAACCATAGAAGCAGGAAAAGCTTTTGCCAGAACTGCAAGTATTGCCAGTTTTTCAACTATAGGAACATTGATTCCTATACCAGGCGGAACCATTCTAGGATGGCTTGGAGGAGAAAAGCTTGCAGACCTATGTCTTGGTAAGCCATTTACTAAACAAATTAAAAACCTTGCTGATAATATAAAAAAATAAAAGCAGGGAGGGTAAATTAAAGAAATTAGATAATATTAAATATTGTGTATAAATACCCTGCTAAAATTATTTATTGATCTGATTCACTGTGCTTATCTATAAGTTTTTCAAAATCAGATGGTTTAATACTCTGAATAAAATCTTTAAACTCTTCTGCTTCTTCTTCATCTCTTGCTGAATCAGTAGAAACAGCACCATTCATCAATACATTAGCAGTTACAAATATAGGAGCTTCTGCTCTCATAGCAACTGCTATAGCATCAGATGGTCTTGAATCTATTTCTATATCTTTTTCTCCATTAGACAAGAAAATAGTTGCATAATATGTTTCTTTTTCTACATCGTTTATTTCAATTCTATCGATTGTATAACCTGTTTTCTTAACAATATCAATAATCAAATCATGAGTCATTGGTCTTGTAACAGAAAGCTTTTCAATTTTACGAATAATAGCACTTGCTTCCGCTGAACCAATCCAAATAGGAAGTGCTCTACGATTATCCAAATCGTGGAGAACAACTATTGGTGAACCTGTTCTGGTATCCAAAGCGATACCCATAACTTTCATTTCTATCACTATAAAATCCTCAAGTACTAGTTCAATTATTATAACATAAAGATTTTTTTTAAAACAAGGTTTGTTGCATATTATCTATTTTTTTGCCCAGATGTCTATATCCTTCAGGAGAAACCTTACGTCCTCTTGGAGTTCTCTGGAGTAATCCGGACTGAAGTAAATAAGGTTCACAAACATCTTCAAGCGTTCTGACATCTTCACTTAAAGCAGCTGCAATCGTTTCGATACCGACAGGACCGCCATCATATTTTTCAATAATAAGATTAAGCATAGCTCTATCTGTTGTATCAAGCCCGAACTCATCTATATTCAAAACATCAAGAGAACTATTAGCAACCTCTTCTGTAATAACTCCATCATATTTAATCAAAGCAAAATCAGCTACACGCTTTACAAGACGATTGGCTATACGTGGAGTTCCACGAGAACGCATAGCGATGGCTTTCGCACCATCTTCTGTTATTTTTATATCAAGTATTCCTGATGTACGCTTAATTACCTGCGAAAGTTCTTCTATTGAATAGAACTGCAATCTGTATATAATCCCAAACCTATCTCTTAACGGTCCTGACAACTCTCCAGCCTTAGTAGTTGCACCAATCAACGTGAACTTTGGAAGAGGAACACGCAATGTTTTTACTGTTTGCGATTTGCCGGTAGTCATATCTAAGGAAAAATCTTCCATTGCAGGATACAAAATTTCTTCTGCAACTTTGTTTAATCTGTGGATTTCATCAATAAATAATATTTCGCCACCTTTTAAAGACATTAAAATCCCAATAATATCACGTGGACGTTCTAGCGATGGAGCAGATGTAATTTTGATATCTGCACCCATTTGTTCGGCAATAACTCCAGCAAGAGTTGTTTTACCAAGTCCCGGAGGACCGTAAAACAACAAATGGTCTAATGGTTTTTGACGAAGCTTCGCAGCTTCAATAGATATCTTTAAAGTTTCTTTTAAGGTTGATTGACCGATATAATCTTCAAAAGTTTTTGGTCTTATAGTATTCTCAAAAGTTTTATCATATTCAATAGATTCTGTTTTCACTATCGGATTTTTTTTAACAGAACCTGCTTGTTTATTATTAAAATCATTATTATCAGAAATAATAGCCATAACAAGATTATAACATAAGGTTATATTTCTTCAAAAATACGAACCTGAGATGAGTTAATCGGACAATGACCATAGGTTTCTAGCATACGCAAAAATTTCTCTTTTTCTTGTCTGTATCTACCTTGCGGATTCAAAACTTCTCTATATTTACTATGTCTTGATAAAAGAATTTCTTCTTCCTCTTCTGCGTATTCGGAACCCATTTTATATTGGAACTTATCTATTCTATGCCCATTCTTAGTTTGTATTATAGAAAAATTCATTTTAGGATTGGCACAAATACCTCCACGAAGCGTTGCACCAATTACCGGAACGGATGTAGAAGAAATGAATTGTTCACCATCTACAGGAAAAAATCCTTGACGATAAACAATTCCTGAATATCTGCCAAATTCGTTATCTAAATTCTTAAGTGAATAATCTAAAACACTAATAACATCTCTAGCCATATCTTCTGACATTCTTGTCATTTGTCTGCCGCTCAAATACCTGTTGATATCTCCTGACAAATCACTTGTTCCTGCATACAAAAGTATTCCTTCTTGTTCTTTTGATACATTAGGATATGATGCAAGATTGAATTGCGAATTATAAATCAATTCATTTTCAGAGTTTCTATATTTATAAATTCTATCCAATAGTTCAATATATTCTTCTTTTGATTTAATTTCAGGAGCAAGCTTTATAGATTTTTTAATAAGATCAGGATACCCCATAAAAGATATTTTATCTAATTGTTCTCTATCATTAGAGTTATTATTTATCGATTTATTACGGGGAAATGATAATTGATAAGATGTAATCGGATTGATTTTTGATAATTGCATATACTACCTATAAAATATCAGCTAGAGAGTCACCAATACCTTCTCCGATATCACCAATACTCTCACCGATATTATCAAAGAAACCACCAATATTATCAGAAATATTATCAGCAATATTGCTTAATCTTTCAGCAAGACCATCAAAAATACCTGTGCCGCCTTTTTCAACACCACTTATAACATCTTCGGCAACACTTCCACCACCACGAGTACCACTATTCAAGATTTCATGCCAAAGAATACAATCTGTTGCAATATCAGCAGTATCAATAGCAGCATTTTTTATATCTTCTGTATAATTTGTTGTTTTTTCTTCTTTTGTTTGCTTCGTTCTTTGTCTGTCAAACCTTGCTTCAAACGGGTTATTAGTTCTATTTTGAGTTCTTTGTTGCTCTACAACGTTTCCTTTTTCATCAATTACAATGACTTTATTTTGTTTAGGTTGCTGTTGCTTTCTAGCCTCAATACGAGGACCAAAAACTGTATCAAAATCTGTTTCTTCTGGAATAATTTCTTCAATAATTTCAGAATCTTTTTTTAATTCAACAGCATTCTCAAGCTTACTTTCGTTTGATTTTATTCTTTCTGTTTCTCTTTCTATAGGTTTAGAAGCCTCTTTAAAAAGACCACGAATATTTTTTCTAAAACATAGACCAAGTGCCAAAAGTCCTAAACCGGCAGCTAACAAGATTGTATTTTTATATCCTTTTTTTAAATTTTCTTCTGATGAATCAGGTAGCTTATGAGTTTGAGGTGCTTTTACACCATCATTCGCTCTATACATAACCGGATTGTTATAATTTGCAGTTACTAATCTCATTTATAAGTCTACCTTTCAATAACTATAAAACCCCTCAAAGAATAATTTGCTAAAATATTAAATTATTTTTACATAAAAAAGTGGCAGATGATATAAATATCATCTGCCACTTAAAGGTTATAAGCTATTACTTATATTATTCTTCATCTTGCGGAATACGCATTGCATAGAACGAGCGAACAACGAATACTAAAGCAATAACAAGGAAAACAAATCCTGCCACTTTAGCATATTCTCTGAACGCAGGTGCTATAGCAATTTCCATAGCAAGCAAACCGAACAAAGTAGTAAACTTGATAATAGGATTCATAGCTACAGAAGATGTATCTTTGAACGGATCACCAACTGTATCACCTACTACAGTAGCTTCATGAAGAGGAGTACCCTTTTCAGCCATATCTACTTCAACGATTTTCTTAGCATTATCCCAGCATCCGCCGGCATTTGCCATAAACACTGCTTGGAACAAACCAAATACTGCAATAGCAATAAGATAACTTACAAAGAATGATACAGGCGAAGCATCACCTGCTACAGGAGCAGATAAGCATGCTAATGCCAATGCAAAAGTGAATAATGCAACAAAGATATTTACCATACCCTTTTGAGCATATTGCGTACAAATCTTAACAACTTCTTTTGAGTTTGAAAGGTTTGCAGATTTATCATCTTCTGCACCAAGCTTGATGTTGTGTTTAATAAACTCAACAGCTCTGTATGCACCTGTTGTAACAGCTTGCATAGAAGCACCTGAGAACCAGTAAATTACAGCACCGCCGGCAATAAAGCCAAGAAGTGTATATGGATTTAACAAGTTCAATATAAGTTCAGGTTTGATACCTAATACATTCTGGATAACAAGAATCAATGAGAAAATCATTGTAGTTGCACCAACAACAGCAGTACCGATAAGAACCGGTTTTGATGTTGCTTTGAATGTATTACCTGCACCGTCGTTTTCTTCTAAATATCTCTTAGCATTTTCGAAATCAGGGGCGAAACCATATTCTTGTTGAATACTTTCACCAACATTCGGAATTTCTTCAATCAAAGATAATTCATAAACTGATTGAGCATTATCAGTAACAGGACCATAGCTGTCAACAGCAATAGTCACAGGACCCATGCCCAAGAAACCGAATGCAACTAAGCCAAATGCGAATACTGACGGATAAATCATTACACTTGCAGGGATGTATGTGCTTGCAAAATAAGCTAAGCCCATTAGTAATACGATAATACCGCCAATCCAGAAACCGGAGAAGTTACCTGAAACAATACCTGAAAGGATTGTTAAAGATGAACCGCCTTCTTTTGAAGCAGTAACAACTTCTTTGGTATGTTTTGCTTTTGGAGAAGTAAATAATTTTGTTGCTTCAGGGATAAGAGCAGCACCAAGAGTACCGCAAGAAATAATAACTGATAGAATTAACCATAAGCTATTATCGAGGTTACCTAACAACATTTTACTAACACCGAAAGTCATAATAATTGAAAAGATTGATGTTAACCAAACAAGGTTTGATAACGGTGTTTCAAAATCAAACTTTTCAGTTTTCTTTGCATAAATTTTAGTGATTCCGTTGTTAACCCAGTAAGCGATTACAGAAGTAACAATCATAAGGAATCTCATAGTGAATATCCAAGTTAGTAATTGAACTTGATGTTCAGAGCCAACAACTGCAAGCAAGATAAAGCTTACAAGAGCAACACCTGTTACACCGTAAGTTTCAAATCCGTCAGCTGTAGGTCCGATAGAATCACCAGCATTATCACCTGTACAGTCAGCGATTACACCAGGATTTCTAGGGTCATCTTCTTTGATACCGAACTGAATTTTCATCAAATCAGAACCGATATCAGCGATTTTAGTAAAGATACCGCCTGCAACACGAAGAGCAGAAGCACCAAGTGATTCACCGATAGCAAAACCGATGAAACATGCACCTGCAATGTTACCTGGAACAAATAACAAGATGATTAACATCATAATAAGTTCAACAGATACTAACAAAACACCAATACTCATACCTGCATTAAGCGGTATGTTCAAGATGTTAAGCGGATTACCTTTAAGAGCAGTAAAAGCAGTTCTTGAGTTAGCAAGTGTATTCATTCTAATACCAAACCAAGCTACTGAATAAGAGCCAAGAATCCCAATTACTGACCAAGCAAGGATAATCAACACATTAGAAACGCTCATTTGTTCAAGTACGCCAAAATAGAAAGCAATACATAGAGCAATAAGTGCTTCTAAAGCTAATAAAAACTTACCCTGTTGAACGAGATAAGTTTTACATGTTTCAAAAATTGTGTTACCAACATTAGCCATTGCTTCGTGAACGCAGATTTTTTTAACTTTAAGGAATTCAACAAACCCGAAAATCACACCGATAACAGAAACTAAAATACCTATCAAAAGTAAATTATAGCTATCCATGCTTTCTTTAAAGTTTGGAACAACCAAATCGGCTTCACTAGCAAGAGTTGGTAAAGATGCCATTAGAGATAAAGCCATAGAAAGCAAAATCTTAGGCAAAGAAGAATTTTTCTTCATAATGTCCCTCCTACTATATAAACACAAGATGATTATATAAAATTTTCCGGAATAAATCAATAATCATATCGTATAAATCGGTAGAAGAGATGAGGTCATACTAATCTTTAACAGAAATCGTCTCTAATAAAATATAAAATTTAATAACTTTATTGTGAAAAGGATAGAATATTTATAAACAAACAATTCCCGCAAATGCATGCTACGACCATGTTTTGACATGTTACAACATGTTACAAAAATTTTAACATGTGAAATTCAACCATAATTATATACTTTATATATATAAGACATAGTAAAAATAGGAGAGCTGAACATGAGTGGTCCATGGGATAACTACAGACCTGGATGTGAACATTTTCCGGGTTATAATAATGGAAAACGTGATCTTGTATATGGCGGTTGCGACGGCAGCGGGCATAAGCATAGCTTTTTCGAATGTGGAGGTACTATTGATTTAAGTAGTACTATAAACATCTATGGCAACATTGGTACTGCACAACCTTCGACTCCTAAATTCAGTTGGGGCGGATTTGCAGGTGCCCTAACAGGCAGCATCCTTGGCGGAGTTATGGATGGCATTAAACTTGGTTTAATGGCTAAATGGTTCGGCGGAGGTTCTAGCTTCGGAACAACAAGCCTATATAGTGGGCTTGGCACCGGAGCAAGTATCTTTGGCGGCGGATTCAACTCTTATGGCGGCGGAAGCGGCGGATTCCTAATTGATTCAACAGGTGTATTCCCATACGCACGTCCAGGCTTCACCGGAACTGTAACATATACAGGTG
>JAMPEO010000110.1 GCA_023665105.1 Candidatus Gastranaerophilales bacterium
ATTTTTGTTGAATTTCTTCGCAATGTTCAAGTACATTATCAAGAGTTTGATATTGAGCAAGAAGTTTTTGAGCAGTTTTTTCACCAATACCCCTTATACCCGGAATATTATCAGAAGTGTCACCACGCAAACCTTTATAATCAATGACCTGATTAGGATAAACACCTAATTTATCATAAACTCTATTCCAATTATATTCAACAAGTTCACCCTTTGAAGGAATCAACACTTTAATCATTCCTTCTTCATCAATCAACTGAAACGCATCTTGGTCACCTGTTAGTATAAGAGTTTTATGTCCAAGCTCAGCAGCACGTTTTGAAATCGTACCAATCACGTCATCCGCTTCAAAGCCGCTTCTGGTATAGATAGGAATATCAAAAGCCTGCAAACCTTGACAGATAAGTTCAATTTGAGTATGAAGAGCATCAGGCATCGAAACTCTGTTAGCCTTATAATCCTCATACATTTCCGTTCTAAACGTATGGTGAGAAACATCAAACGTAACAGCGATAGAATCCGGTTTTATCTTTGACAACAAATCAAACATTGCTTTAAAGAATCCATAAACCGCCCAAGTTGGCTGATTCTCAGAATTTTTCATAGCCGTACGTTCTAATGCAAAAAATTGTCTAAATGCTAATGCATGACCATCTATCAATACTAAAGTTTTACCCACTCTTAACTCCCCGATATTCTATCTGACACCATAATAGCATAATTCCTTATCATATAAAAGTATTCCGGAACCAATCCTTACATCTCGTTATACAACAGATATAAACAAAATCTCGTACTTTCTGATATAATAATATTGAAATCTATTTAGGAGAACATAAAATTGAATCAAAAAACGTTATTCGACGTTATTTCACCAATAATGGTAGGACCATCCAGTTCGCACACAGCTGGTGCAATCAGACTTGGATTGATGGCAAGAAATATATATTCAAAGCCTATAAAAAAAGTTTTGTTCAGATTATACAATTCTTTTGCACAAACAGGCAAAGGTCACGGAACCGAAAAAGGGTTGCTTGCAGGTATATTAGGCTACTGCGTATCAGATATAAATATCAAGCATATTTTTGAAATAACAAAAGATATTGAATATAGTTTTGAATATGCAGAAGATTTAAGTCGTCATCCAAATTCTGTTGATATCGAAATTGATGACAAAATGCATATTTCAGGAGACTCAATCGGTGCAGGTGAGATAAAGATAACAACTATCAACGGTTTTTCTGTAGGAATCGGCGGCAATTATCACACAATTTTGCTAATGTACAAAGATAAGCCTGGGATGATTTCTACCGCAAGTAAAATTATTCAATCTCATAATATCAATGTTGCTTCACTACATTGTGACAGAAACGAAAAAGGCGGAACAGCCTCTATGTATATAGCACTTGATGTAGAACCGGACAACGATATTGTTAAACAAATTTCTGAAATAGATGACGTATATTTTGTAACTTGTATAAGAAAGCTTGAACAATGAGTATAACAACATTTGATGAACTAAAAAAAGAATGCTTATCCCAAAACAAAACAATTTGGGAAATAACACAAAACGAAGAATCACTTTCTTCTGAACAAAGTATTGAAACTATTCGTGAGAATGTTTTAAAACATATAAAAGTAATGCGTGAGAGTATAAAAACGAGCTTAACATCCCAAGAGAAAGCCATAAGCAACTGGTGTGGCGATGATTGTATAAAACTTGTAGAAAGGTATAAAAAACATAATGCATTATTTGGAAAACTTTTTGAAAAAATTATAACCTATGCATTAGGAACATCTGAAGAAAATCTAAGAATGGGCAGAATTGTTGCATGCCCGACAGCAGGTTCATGCGGTATTGTACCCGGAGTTTTGGTTGCATATAGCGAAGAATACAACTTATCAGAAGATGAACAAATAAACTTTTTAATAACAGCAGGCAAGATTGGAAGTATTATATCAAACAAAGTTCAGCTTGCGGGTGCTGTTGCAGGATGCCAGGCAGAGTGTGGTGTTGCTGCTGCAATGTGTGCAGGAGGACTTGCTCAAACTCTTGGCGGAAACATTGATGAGATTTTAAACGCTGTTGCTTTAGCAATGAAGAATCTTTTAGGTTTAACCTGTGACCCTGTATGCGGTTTGGTTGAAGTACCTTGCATAAAACGAAACCCTATATTAGCAATTCATTCTGTTAGTGCAGTAGAATTAGCTTTGGCAGGTATTGAAAGTAAGATACCTCTTGATGAAGTTATTGATGCAATGCGACAAACCGGTCAACTTATGTCACCGTTACTAAAAGAAAGTTCTCAAGCTGGTTTGGCAACAACAAAAACTGCTCTAAAATTAAAATCTCAAATATTTGAATAGTAAAAAATATGCAAATTCAAACTTATCAAGAAAAATATAAAGAAGAAATAATCAATCTTATTTTAAACATTCAAAACAATGAGAGCAAGGTTAATTTAAGTATTGATGACCAACCTGATTTATGTGATATCAATAAATATTATATAGAAAATGACGGCAACTTTTGGATTGCAACAGATAATAACGATAACGTTATTGGAACCTTAGCATTGATGAAAGAAGATAATTATGCTATTTTAAAAAAAATTTTTATTGAGCCGCAACATAGAGGAAATGGACTTTCGGAGAAACTATTTGAACAGTTTATTAAACATTGCAAAGCAAAAAATATACAAGCAATTATTTTAGATACACCATCTGTATGCAAAAGAGCACACAGTTTTTATATCAAACACAATTTTAAACAAATAACAAAAGAACAACTCCCTATCAAATATAACTATGCTGATAGAAACTCAATCTATTTCATTAAAACTATATAAGAATATTTCTTTACAATACATATTGTTAAATATTTATTTTATGTATAATAAAAACACGATTTAACTAGTTAGGGGATTTATATTATGAATGTACAAAGAGTAAATAATAATCCAAATTTTGGTATGGCATTACATGTAGAGAGCACAAAAAAGATTCAATCAATACTTGGGAAAAAAGTTGCTCAGAATGTTGAAGCTGCAAAACCGGTTTTAGAAGAAATGGCAAAAGACGTAGATATATATGTTCAATCATCAAGTTATGTACATTCACCTATATTACGCAAAGATTATCTAAGCATTACTGTTCAACAAAAAAATGTATCTTTTAAAGATAAAGTAAAATCTGCATTATCTTTAAGACCACCATATAAAGTTGAAAAATTTATACCAGCATCATTTGTTTTTGACTCAACTGAAGAAATTGTAAATGAAACACAAAACGCTAAAGCAACATTATTAAATTATATTGGTTAATAGAAAACAATTAACAATGAATAAAAATTTACAAAAAATTTTAGATAAATATAAAGATTTTTCTGAAGTTAAAGCTATTGCAATTGGAGGCTCCAGTGCCGCAAATACGTCTGATAACACTTCAGATATAGATATTTATGTATTTGTATCTTCTGATATTTCTATTGATAAAAGATTAGAACTTACAAAACAATATTCATCCAACTTTGAAGTTGGAGGCGAATATTTTGGTGCCGGTGACGAATATTATGCAGATAATATAAAACAACAACTAGATGTAATGTATTGGAACATAAATTGGTTTGATGGTGTTATAACCAATGCATGGGAAAAGTATTATCCATCAAACGGTTATACAACCTGTTTTTTATATACTTTAAAAAATTTTCAAATAATACATGACACAGATAATTGGCTTAAAAATTTGCAAGACAAAATTAAAACATCATATCCTAAAGAACTTAAGGAAAACATAATTAAACGAAATATAATGCTGATGAAAGATAAACCATTCGCATCATATTATGAACAAATAGTTAAAGCTATCAAACGAAATGATATTGTTAGTATAAATCATAGAATTTCAGCCTTTCTCGCAAGTTATTTTGATATTATTTTTGCAACAAACGAACTATTACATCCTGGGGAGAAGAGATTGATTAGATATGCTAAAAACAACTGCAAAATTTTACCTGCCAAATTTGAAGAAAATATTAAGCAATTATTAACCCAACCAAATGAAAATACTATAGAAATACTGGAAAACATAATAGAAAACTTACGTAAAATAATCTAAACATTTTTTAGATTTTAGGCAATTTTTAGACTTTTATTATATAGAAATGTAATAGAAGGTCTTTGTAGTGAATTTACAAAAAATTGATAGCATAGCAAAAGATAATTGTAATCTTAAAGCTGTTAAAAATTATATCTCTGAATATAACAAAATTAATAACTCTAATATTACATCTATTTTGGAAGTAAAACCCTCATATACACCCATCCCTGTAACACATAAATTTTCTTATGTTCCGAGATTACAAACAGCTGAAAAATATTCTTGGCAAGCCCTTGTAGCAGATATACCCGCAAAAGTTACTCCAGAAAACTTTTTAGGCGGAGGCTATGAAGCAAAAGTCTATAATATAAGCGATGATTATGTTTTAAGAATTCCAGGTGCTCAAAAAGACCTTACGAACCTAAAATTTGAACCTGCTAAAAACATTTTTGAAGATAGAAATTTCGGTCAAGCAGTTGCACAAACTACAAATGGTATAAGTATAAACAAAAAAGTACCTGGAACACATCTATATAAGATTCGAGATTATGATGTTGAAACATATATGCAAAAACTCCGAGAATATAGTGAACTTCCGGATAAAACATTAGATGAATACGTTTCTGACATAGCATTTATTAATTCAAAAGGATATAGAATAGATTCAAATCCTGAAAACTTCTTATATGATAAAGCAACTCAAAAAATCGGGATTATTGATATACGACCAAAAGGCAGCAGCAGTTTGGATTTATCAGAACCTTATGCACATGACTGGACATTAGATCCACTGGTTAATGGCAATGATATGATAGACATATATGATAAAGCGTCTATTGACGAACGCAAAGAAATAATTAAACTGATAACAAAACTTGAAGACAGATTATTACCACTTTGTGATAAATATGAAATACCAAGAGCCCAATGGAAAGAAAAAGACTATAGACCATATTCTTTCCTTAATGTTCTAGACATCAAAAAAGACATAGACTACTCAAAAGATTTGATAGGGCAAATAATCTATGCACGATACCCTGATTGGATACCAAAATACGAAGCACTAAGCAAATCCGGATACTAAACAACTTGCTGATAATAATTACATATTGGTTGTTTTTTTTTCAATAAAGCTGATATTTACGCTCGATTTAATGAAGCAATAAATAAACTGTAATTTAATTCTTTTTCTTTATTTTCTTCGCTTCTTTGCTTGCAGGAAGGAAGTTTTCGTCTGTTACAACTTTTGCACCTGTTCGTTGTTCAAAATCTTCTTTTGCACGCTTTGCAATATTACCACCAACTTGAGCAGCTTTTGTATTTTCATCCATGCCTGTGGCATTTTCACTCTCTGCAACTTGTCGTGTTGAAAGTTCTGCTAATGCTGTAAAGATAAGCTCAGCTTCACTCATGTGGTCTCTTAAGTTCTGAGATTTCAAGCCTTTTAGGTTCTTATGCTCTTTAACACTTAATCCACTCCATTCTTGATGAATTATGTTTGTTAGAATTGCGTATTCTTCCCCTTCTGAAATCTCATGGTCTTTCCAGTAATCTGTTAATTTATTTCTAGTTTCTTGACCTGTCATACGTTGCTGAATCCACTTATCAGAACGACCAAGTTTCTTATAAGTTTCTCTTGCCCTATCAATAGCAGTTGAAGGGTCTGCCATTTCTTGGACTCTTTCTTGTCCAACTTTTGCTAACCATTGTTTAATAGGCTCAGCTTTCTTTGAAGGAACAGACTGAATAATTCTAAAAATAGTCTTAATATCAGCTACATCAGTGTTTCTCATCTTTCCATCATCAGCTTGCATTTTCAACTGGTAACAATTTGTTACCAGTTCATTAAAACCTTCTTTGATGATTCTTCCTTTAAGGACTTTCCAATACTTTCTTGCACTCTGATAATCTTTTTCAATCAAAATTGCAATAATATCTACAACTGAGAAATAATAAATTTCCTTTTCGTCATCGTAAATATGTCTAATTCTTTGTCCTTCAAATAACTTTAATTTTTCTGTCATACTCACTTCTTTCAGTAT
>JAMPEO010000111.1 GCA_023665105.1 Candidatus Gastranaerophilales bacterium
ACAGATTAGGTATTCAAGCATTTGAACCTAAATTAGTTGAAGGTAGAGCTATTCAACTTCACCCGTTGGCTTGTACAGCGTTCAACGCTGACTTCGACGGTGACCAAATGGCTGTTCACGTACCTTTATCTATTGAAGCTCAAACAGAAGCAAGAATGCTTATGTTAGCTACAAACAATATTCTTGCACCTGCTAACGGTAAGCCTATTATTACTCCATCTCAGGATATGGTTTTGGGTATGTATTATCTAACAATTATCGAAAAACCTGATATGGAACCAAAAGGCAACTATTTTAGCTACGCTGATGCACTTGCTGCTTTAGAGAGCGGTGTGTTAGAACTTCACGATAAGATTATTGTTCGTGATGAAAATGGTAAGAGAATAGAAACTACTCCTGGCAGAATCATATTTAATGAAGCTGTTAGAGAAGCGTTAGTATAGTTTTTGTAGTTTAAAAGTGAAAAATTAAAAGGGAAATATAAAAAATGGAAAATACTTATTCACGTACAAAATCAAAAACACCTGATTTCATCAATAAATTGATGGATAAGGGTGCTATAAGAAAGTTGCTTTCTCAAATGTATCTTGAATACGGTGGAGCAAAAACCGGTGAGTTAGCAAATACATTGAAAAACCTAGGTTACAGATATGCAACCAGATCTGGTGTAACTATTTCTATTTCTGACTTGTCAGTTCCGGAAACTAAAAAGGAATTGTTAGCATCTGCAGAAGCAGAAATTGAAAAATCAACAAGCCGTTATTTGAAAGGTGAAATTACGGAAGTTGAAAGATATACAAAGGTTATCGATACTTGGTCTGAAACAACAGCTAAATTGACAGAACAAGTTGTTGAAAACTTTGATAGATTGAATCCTGTTTATATGATGGCATTCTCTGGTGCGAGAGGTAACTTATCTCAGGTGTCACAGTTGGTTGGTATGCGTGGTTTGATGGCCGACGCAGCTGGTCAGATCATCGACTTACCTATCAAATCTAACTTTAAAGAAGGTTTGACAGTTACTGAATACATTATTTCATCTTATGGTGCACGTAAAGGTCTTGTAGATACTGCGTTGAAAACAGCTGACTCAGGTTACTTAACAAGACGTTTGGTTGACGTTGCACAAGACGTAATTATCAGAGAACACGATTGTGCTGGTGATAATTATATCAACATGAAACCGATTGTTGATGGTGATAATGTTATTGTGCCTCTAATCGATAGATTGTTAGGTAGAACTATTGCTGAAGATATTTTTGATACTGATGGAAAAACATTATTAGTTGCTAAAAATACAACTATGAGCAGAGAAGATATTGAAAAAATTTCTCACTTAACATTGAATGAATTAAAAGTTCGTTCAGGTTTGACTTGTAGTTTAGAATATGGCGTATGTCAAAAATGTTATGGTTGGGCTATGACAACACAAAAAATGGTTGATATCGGTGAAGCTATCGGTATTATTGCTGCTCAATCAATCGGTGAACCTGGTACACAGCTTACATTGAGAACATTCCACACTGGTGGTGCGGTTGGCGTTAAAGAAGCAAAGAAAGAGTTCTTGTCAAGAGAAGCTGGTACTGTTTCTTCTACTATCAAAACAAGAGAACAAAGAACTCGTCACGGTGATGTATTCAATATTGCTATTTATGAAGCTGATATTGAAGTTAAGAGTGATAAAAGAACTAACAAATATCACATTCCTGCAGGTTCTGTTGTATTTGTTAAAGATGGTGATTCTGTTAATAAAGGCGAAAAACTTGCCGAATTTGATCCTGCTACTCAAAATGAAAGCAGTCGTTTAACAGAAACTGCTTATAAAGATATTAACTCTGATGTTGCAGGTCAAATCTTCTTCGAAGACTTCAATGCCGATGAAAAGAAAGACAGACAAGGTAACATTTCAAGAACAGCTAACAAGCCTGGTATTGTATGGGTTATTTCCGGTGATGTTTATAACTTACCTGGTGGTTCATCAGTTCTTGTCAAAGATAATCAAAAAGTTAAAGCTGGTGAAAAATTAGCAGAAACTCTTGTTATCTGTGAACACGGTGGTGAAGTTAGATATAGTTCTGATTTGGAAATTGAAGATACTGTATTTGAAGGTGAAAAGATTAAGAAAATTGTTAAAGGTAAAGAATTAACAATCGTTATTGCATCTTTAATTCCATCAAATGCTACATTTGAACAAACTAAGAAAGAACAATTCTGGACAGTTGCTGATAATGATGAAAGATACATTGTTAAAGCTCCTGTAGATACAACTGTAGAAAATGGAATGGTTATTGCTGAGTTAATTGATGATGAATATTCAGTTTCTTCATCCGGTGAAATTAAATACTTAGATGTTGAAGTTGATGAAAATCAAGTAATTACAAAAGCTGGTGATGTTGTATTTATTCCTGAAGAAGTTCACCAAATCAATAAGGATTCATCATTGAAGATGGTTGAAAACGGTACTGTCGTTACAGAAGGTACAGAAATTGTTAAGGACGTATATTCTCATATTGATGGTGTTGTTGAATTTAACGAATTTAATGATGTTATTCACGAAATTACAATCAGACCTGGTGAAGTGCATACACTTGCAAGTGTTAATGATTTGAAAGTTGAAGAAGGTGCTGTCGTTAAAAAAGGTACCGTAATTGCAGAAGGTATTAAAGCTAAGCAAACTTCAATCGTTTCAATTATGGAATCAGGTTTTGAAGATATTGATATTGATGATTTAGATGAAGAAATTGATACAAATGTTGGTTTAGAAGAAAAACCTATCCAAATTTTGGTTAGACCTGTTCAAATTTTGAAAATTAAACCTAAAGATGTTTCAATTAGATTCAATACTTCTGATAGTTTAATTGATGTTGTTTCTGAAACTCAACTTCAATATAAAGATGGAACAAGAGTTAGAAACCTTGATGGTTCTACATTAACAAGAACAAGCTTAAAATTGTCTATGGAAGGTTACTTATCTCACCTTAAAGGTTTGGTGGAACTTGACGAAGAAGGACAATTAAAGGTTGTTGTACTTGAGACATTGATTGTTCGTCGTGAATTAGAAGGTAACTCTAAATTGAATGATTCATTACAAACTGAATTGCTTGTTAAGGATGGCGAATTAATTGAACCAAAAACAGCTGTAGCTAAAACAGAAGTATTAGCATTAAGCGATGGTGTTGCTTCTATTAACGGTAATGAAGAAGAATCAAGAAGATTATTACTTCAATCATCTGAATATGAAACACAAATTGCTATTAAAGGTAAAGCAAGTGTTAAAGCTGGCGAATTTGTTAAAAAGGATGCAGTTCTTGCAGATAGCGGTGAAGTTTCTGAAGTATCAGGTTATGTGGTTGATGTTACTAAATCTTCTATTACTGTAAGAAATGGTAGACCATATCTAATCAGTCAAGGTACTCAGTTACAGACAGAAAGTCAATCTTTGGTACAACGTGGTGATTCTCTTGCAACATTAAGATACGAAAGACAAAAAACCGGCGATATCGTTCAAGGTTTGCCTCGTGTTGAAGAATTATTAGAAGCAAGAAAACCAAAAGATTGTGCGGTTTTAGCAGAATATGATGGAACTGCTATTATTGAAATAGATGAAGATTCTCCTAGATTGTACTTAGAATCAGAAGAATTTGGTAAGAAAGAAATCAAATTTACTATTGATTCTAGTATTATTGTTCAAAATAAACAATCTATCAAGAAGGGTGATCCATTAACAAGTGGTCCTTTGAATCCTCATGATATTATCAGATTATGTGGTCCAGAAGCTGCTCAACAATATCTTGTAGATGAAGTACAACGTGTATATCGTTCTCAAGGTGTTGAAATTGCTGATAAGCACATCGAAATGATAGTTAGACAGATGACTAAGAAAGTTAAAATCTTAGAACCTGGTGATACTAACTTCTTACCTGGAGAAATGGTTGAACTTCATGCATTTAATATGGCAAATGAAGAAGTTGCTAAACGTGAAGGTCAAGTTGCTGAATGTGAATATATGCTTTTAGGTATTACAAAAGCATCATTGAACACAGAAAGCTTTATATCTGCAGCGTCATTCCAAGAAACAACAAGAATCTTGACAGAAGCAGCTGTAGAAGGTAAGAAAGATATGTTGAGAGGTTTGAAAGAAAACGTTATCATTGGTCGTTTGATACCTGCTGGTACAGGTTATCATCACCTATCTTTCGCTAGTGAAGAAAAAGATAGAGAAGCTCAAAGAAGAGCTGCTGCTCAACGTAATCAAGCAAGAAAACCATCTGCAATCTTGGAAGAGATTGAAGGAATGTTTGGTTCTCCTGAATTATTGATTCAAGACGGTGGTGAAGAATAATTGAGTTAATCAATATATTTAAAAGAGGTTCTGAAAACAGAACCTCTTTTTTATGTGTATAAAAAAATGCGGATGTGTATACACATCCGCATTTGTATGTTATTTAATTATTATTCTTGAATTGCATCATAACAATCAGAACATATTGTTTCATATCCGTTGTGCTCGCCTAATACACGATATTTCCAGCAACGTTCACATTTTTCGCCTTCTGCTTTTGTTACCCAGACAGTATAACCTTCTTCTGTATATTCGTTTAATACATTTTCAGGCTGTTCTTCTGTTATATAAGCTTGTGATGTGATAAAGATATCACATAGGTCTTTTTCATTTGCTTTTAATACAGCTGAATTATCAGACTTAACGTATACAGCAACTTCTAAGGAACTACCTACTTTTTTGTCAGCTCTTAGTGGTTCAATAGCTCTTGTAACAACTTCTCTTGTTTTTAAGATTTTAGTAAAATCTTTTTCAAGAGCATCATTTGTCCAAGTAGAATGAACTTTTGGCCAATTTGTAAGAAGAACACTCTTTATACCATTTTTATGTATATCAGGCATATTTTGCCAAATATCTTCTGCTTGGTGTGGCATAACAGGAGCTAGGATTCTTACAAGTGTATGTAATATTTCGTACAATACTGTTTGGCAAGCTCTTCTTGATAGAGATTTTTTACCTGCTGTATATAGTCTATCTTTTACAATATCAAGATAGAATGAACTTAAATCAACTGCAGCGAAATTTTGTAAGCACTGGAAGTATTTGTAAAATTCATAGTTTTCAAATGCTTCAGTTACTTCGGTTACAAGTTTATTTAATTTGTGTAGTGCAAATTTATCAATTTGTTTTAAATCTGCATAACTAACATAATCCTCATTAGGATTAAAATCAAAAATATTGCCCATCAAGAATCTTGCTGTATTTCTCGTTTTCTTAAATATTTCAGTAAGTTGTCCAACAATATTATTACCGATTTTAATATCGTTTCTGTAGTCAACAGACGCAGCCCATAATCTTAGAATATCTGCACCATAGTTCTTGATAATATCATCTGGTCTGATATAGTTGCCCAAAGATTTTGACATCTTTCTGCCATCTTCACCGAACACAAACCCGTGAGTAAGAACTTCTTTGTATGGAGCTTTTTCTTGTGTTGCAATAGATGTCAATAATGAAGATTGGAACCATCCTCTGTGTTGGTCAGAACCTTCAAGATATAAATCTACCGGTGTATGTCCAAGTTCTTCTGAACGTTTTTCTACAACAGCTCTCCAAGAAACGCCGCTATCAAACCAAACATCCATAATGTCACGTTCTTTTCTAAAATGAGTTTTACCGCATTTTGGACATTTATAACCTTGAGGAAGAAGTTCTTCTGCAGTATATTTTACCCAAGCATCAGAGCTTTCTTTTTCAAACATTTTCGCAACATTTTCTATAGTTTCGTCTGTACAAATTACTTCTCCGCAATCTTCGCAATAGAATATCGGAATAGGCACACCCCACGCTCTCTGACGAGAAATACACCAGTCTGAACGAGTTTCAACCATGTTTCCAATGCGATTTTCGCCGCTTGCAGGAATCCATTTTACTCCTTTGATAGCATCCATTGCTTTATCACGGAATTTATCTACTTTTACAAACCATTGAGGTGTTGCTCTATAGATAACCGGTTTTTTGCATCTCCAACAGTGTGGATAACTGTGTTGAATATCTTGTTGTTTTAATAATGCACCTTTGTTTTCAAGCATTTCTATAACCATAGAA
>JAMPEO010000112.1 GCA_023665105.1 Candidatus Gastranaerophilales bacterium
TATTATTGAATTTGAGGCTTGCAAAAATATTTTGTTCATGTACTTCAAAGGAACTCTTGCCTGCAAGTTGCAATTCCAAAACGCAAGTTTCCTGCACGTCTATGACAAAGCCTAAGGTCAAACAAGGGTATTCTAATCAGGAAATTTATGAAGGTATTATGTCTGTAAAAGAATACTTTGACTCACTTTTTCATCGAAATAAGACGGCAACTAACCCTGTCAATTATTTAGTTTAGTAATTCACAATTTTACAATTTAATTTGAAAAAAGAAACCTGATATTAAAATAATATCAGGTTTCACATCTTTATGGTTTTATCAAGTATTTTATTGCTTTACCTGCAATATGTTGTTTCATTGCAAACTCAACATCTTTCAGTGCAAGTGTGTCTGTAATTAACTTTTCAACTTCTACATCACCTGATTTTATATATTCCAAAGCTTGACGGAAATATTTAGGTGTATGATGGAATACGCTCATTAATTTTATATCGCCGTAGTGCATCTTTGTTGTATCAAAAGAAACTTTTGAACCTGATTTACATCCGCCAAAGAAATGTACTGTACCGCCGGGACGAACGCAAGAGAATATTCTTTCCCATATTTCCGGTAGTCCGACACATTCAACTGCTACATCCAAACCTTTTTTCTCTTCTGTGAATTCTTTGAATATTTTTTCAGGATTTGGGTATTTGTTTAAATCAATTATTTCATCAGCATAAGCAAATTCTTCTGCCATTTTTAGCTTAAGAGGATTTCTACCTGCTACAATTACATTAGCACCTTTTAGTTTTGCTAATCGTGCAAACATTAGTCCGATAGGACCTATGCCAATTATACCGACAGTTTGACCAGCTTTGATTTCTGTCCTTTCAACACCGTGTACTACGTTTGCTAAAGGTTCACAAAAAGCAGCTTTGTCAAAACTTAAATCATCAGGAAGAATAAGCATATTTTTTTGTACTATTCTTTCAGGTACAATTATATACTCTGCGTAAGCACCATTTAATAAGTCTAAGTTTTCGCAAAGATTGTATTCTTCGTGTCTGCAATAAAAACATTCCCCGCAAGGTGCAGAGTTTGCAGCAACAACTCTATCTCCGATTTTAACATTATCTACGTTGTCGCCGACTTTCTCAACAATACCTGCAAATTCGTGTCCAAATCCTGATGGAACAGATTTTATCAATACAGGATGACCTCGTCTGTACGTCTTTACATCAGTCCCGCAAGTTAATGCAGATTTTACCCTTACTAAAACTTCTCCCTTTGCTAGAGGTCTTAATCTTACGTCTTCATATTTTATATTTTCCGGTCCGTAAAATAATACAGCTTTCATCTGGTTTCCTTTTAAAATTTTATATATGCTTTCATAATTTTGTTTGAAATAGTATCGTCAAATGCGTCTTGAATTTTATCAACAGGATAAACTGTTGATAAATTCTTAACTTTCACTTCACCATCTGTTAAAAGTTTTAATGATGTTTCTAAATCTTTTGGACGTGGTGAATAACTACCTAAAACAGTTAATTCTTTATAATAAATCTCATTGTTTGCATATCCCATATTTTTAGGAGTACTTGCAAATATGAGAATTTTGCCGCCCAGTCTTACTGTTTCCAATGCAAGAGGTATTGCGGCATCGGCTCCTGATGTCATAAAAATACAGTCAGCACCAATATTATTTGTATTAGAATATATATAATCGTGTGCAGCTTTTACATCTAATGAATTAAAAGCAGTGAATTCGTATTCTTTTGCACGCTCAATTCTTTCTTCAACAATATCACAGCCATATACATTCATACCAAATGCTTTTAGAGCTTGTGCCATTAGTAAACCTATTGTGCCAAGACCTATTACCAGTACATTTGATTGTGGTAATAATTTAGCTCTTTTTACAGCTCTAACACAACAGCCTAACGGTTCATAGAATGAAACCTCTTCATCTGTAAGATTCTTTGGCACAAGGTGTGCAACATTTTCTAGATGTTCTTCGCTTAAGTATACATATTCGCTAAATCCACCGGGTATTATATTTGTTGTTTTGAAATGTTCACACATTGAATAACTTTCGCCCTTGCAATATGCACATTCAAAACAAGGGATATGGTGTGATGAAACAATTTTATCTCCGATTTTAAAACCTGTTTTTGAATTTATATCAACTATTTCCGCAACGATTTCGTGTCCTAAAACAGTACCGTTCCCTGAAATATGTTCTCTAAATTTTACAATATCAGAACCGCAAAGCCCGCAGCCTAAAACTTTTACTATAGCTCCGGTTTTACCGGTTAAATCTATTTTTTCTCTGTTATTTAAAACTATTTTATTATCTTGTATTTCTGCAACTCTCATTTTTTAACCTCTATATTTTAATTTTATCATAAAATTATGAAGCAGATTCTATAGTTTGTATTATTTCTTCATAGCTATACCCTTTTTCGTTTATGCCAATATTGCCCCAGTTTGCTAGAAAAGGCTTGATTTGCTGGTATTTTTCACAAGGTCTAAGATTGTTTGAATTGTCATCTACAAAAAAAGCTGTTTCTAGGTGTTTTTTTCTCATATATTCAGCCATAAAATCAGCCTTTGAGTTATACGGCAGCAATTCTTCTTTTGCAAAAATTTTATTATTATCAAGCTCTAATCCGTATTGAGCCATTCTGTGACGGATTGCAAATTTGTTTTTCTTTGAAACAATAATCGGGTTTATTAGATTTTCTGCATATAACTTTTTGATGTTTTCAAAAAATGGAAAAGGAGTTTCTAATGAATTCCAATATTCTGTGTGATTATTCATTAGTTCTATTCTTGTTTTTAGGTATATTTCATCAAAATGCTCTTCTGATTTTGTATCTCTATTTTCTAAAAAATTTTTATACTCAGATATAATATCACTATCAGTTTTATTGTGATTATTCGTTAGTACCTTCATCAAATAATAATATTGCCAAGAATTATAAACAAGAAACTTGTATCTATAAAATAATTTATAAAAATGTTCATCAATAGGTTCAAATATGTCTATATTTGAATATGCGTATCTACAAAGTACAAAAGCTTCTCTTAATGTATCAAATAACACTCCGTCAAAATCAAGAAATACTGTTTTCATAACAATACCTATAATAAATAAGCTACACTAAGTGCAAATGTGAAAATTTGGATTGCAGTAAAATACTTTTCTGAATAATAGTTTGCTAACAAGCCGTAAACAAAAGGTGTGCATGCAAATATTAACATCAAAACTTTACCCAACAAATTTGGTAATATTCCAACGTATAATAAAGATAAAATGACGTAAGTACATAAAAAGAATGTAATTACTGCACAAAAATCAGAAACAAATGTAGCTTCTTTCTTTTTAAAGACAAATAATTTCCCATAAATAATCATAACGGAAAGTACTAAAGCATTAACGGCATAAACATATTTTAATATAGATGTTAACATGCTACACACTCCTTAACGGTTGAGTGCGAGTTGAAAAACTTTCCAGCCTTATCAAAAACAAATTCTTTTTCATTATCATAAAGTACCATGTGATAACTATCTTCTAGAATGATAAGTTCTTTATCTGTTGAAGAAATTTTATTATAAACGTATTTTGAACTTTTGGGACTTGTTAAATCATCTTCCTTTGAATGAATAAACAAAATCGGAACAATAATGTCTTGCATAAATTTCTTTTTACGTACAAATCTTGAAAGTTTTAGCAACTCAAAAATACAGGTCATAGGGAAATCATTCATTCCCACATCCCCTTTTTGTAAAAGTTTTTTCACGATACTACGTGTTCTAAGATTTTTAATTCCGTGAGGATCACACTCTGGATACGTATAATAAAATCTAACAAGTGTAGATAAAGCCATTGGCATAAGGAAGCTATACCAAGGCAATCTCCATCCGTCAAGAAATAATGTCGTAGACAGAGCAATAACTCCTTTAACTTCGTTTGGAAATTTTTGAGCAACAGCTATCGCAAGTACAGCACCCAAACAAATCCCTGAAACAAATACCTCATCATATTTTGAATTAAGAGATTCAAATCTTTCGTATGAAAAATTGAGCCAATCAGTATATTTTACGGTATAAATTTCTTCTACTTTGTCACCGTGTCCCGGTAAACAGTTTGCATACACATCATAACCAAGCCCGTATAAATACTGTCCGTATTTTTTTAATTCAAACGGGCTTCCAGTCATACCATGAAACAATAACACGGCACGACGAGTCTTGCTATCTTCATGTATAAGTTCAAAATCTAATGACACTATTATTTATCCAATCTGCTAAATAACTGATCAAACAAGTCAATAGCCATATCGATTTCTTCATCAGAGATGTATAATTGTGGAACAAGTGTAATGATGTTTTTATAGAAACCACCATTGTTAAGTACAAGACCACATTTTTTACCATTGTATGATAAGTCACCTTTAAGACCTTCTTCTTGAAGTGCATCACACAATTCTCTGTTAGGAGTTATGCCGTCTTTTTGTGTAAGTTCCATTCTTAATGCGAAACCGATACCGTCTACATCACCAATAGATTTGTATTTAGATTGAAGGTATTTCAATCCGTTCATAAATCTTGCACTCTTGATTGGAATATCGTGTTCAAGTTTCTTTTCATCTTCTTCTACAATGCTCATAACTTCGTATGCAGCTCTTACACCAAGAGGGTTAGAACAATACGTAGAGTGTGCACTTCCAGGAGTGAATACGTCAGGAGCAACAAATTTTTCTTTAGCCCAGAATCCGGCAAGAGGATTCATACCATTTGTGATAGATTTAGCAAATGACATTATGTCTGGAGTTACTCCATAATTTTCAATAGCCCATAGCTTACCTGTTCTAAACATACCCATTTGAACTTCATCAACACAGAACATAATGTTGTGTTCGTCTAAGATTTCTTTTAATTCTTTGAAGTACCATTCAGGTGGATTGATGTATCCGCCAGTACCTAAAATCGGCTCACAATAGAATGCTTTGAATTCGCAATCACCTGTTTTAGGGTCGTAATATGAATTATATTCACTTTCAAACATTTTAGCTACTTGTTTTACACAGAAATGATTACAAGAATCACATTTCATGCCGTAAGGACATCTGAAACAATATGGAAACGGGATAAATTGTGCTCTATCACCAAAATGTCCATATTTTTCTCTGTAGCGGAAACTTGATGTCATACAAGTTGCACCGATTGTTCTTCCGTGATATCCGCCTTGAAATGCAAATACAGCGTTTCTGCCTGTATAATTTCTGATAACTTTTAGAGCATCTTCATTAGCTTGTGCTCCACCAACGTTAAAGTGAATTCTTCCTTTTTCGCCGAATCTCTTATAGTTCATATCAGCCATTTTCTTAGCTAACATTGGTTTATAATCATATAAATACTTAGGACATAATTGAGGCATTGTATTCATTTGATCTAATACTGCATCATTGATACGTTGATTTCTGTAACCAAAGTTACAAGCTGAATACATCATTTGAAGGTCAAGATATGGAATATCATTAGAGTCATACATATACGAACCTTCGCAGCCACTGAAAACTTTTGGATCAGGAGAATAGTGAACGGTGTCACCATATGAATCATATTCTGCGTCCATTTCTTTAATTTCTGCATCTGTAAGTTTTGTTGTTTTGTCTAAGCAAATCATGTTTATTACCTCACTAACCTTTATATTATTATGTTTTATTTATATTTTGTTCGACGATATGTCAACAATACCATGTTAAATTTTAAAAGTAAATGGTCTGATGACAGACCATTTACTTTTGTAACAATCCACTTTTTATTTTTTTTAATAATTATAAAAAAGAATGGATTTTATGATATTATTATTTTATATATCGAAAATATGGGTATAGTGTATGATAGCAACTGTAACATCAGATGAAAAATTAAGACAAATAAATAGGATGCTTAGTGAAATTAGTGATATTTATCAGAAATTATTACTATCAAAAAATGTTCCTGAAAGTGTGTTTATTGTGATGTCTTCTATTTTAGAGCTTGGTGAAGGTTGTTTACAAAAAGATATTGCAGAGAAAAGTTATATTAATAAAAAAACAGTTAATTCCACTA
>JAMPEO010000113.1 GCA_023665105.1 Candidatus Gastranaerophilales bacterium
AAAACAGTTAATTCCACTATTAAAAAACTTCAGAAAGAAGATTATATTGAGTTAAAAGCCGGTAAGTATCCTAACATGCATATTTATTTGACTGATATGGGACGTAAATATATGCAAGAAAATATTATGCCTATTATTGAGCTGGAAAGCAGTGTTTTAAAACACATGTCTGAAAAAGAATTTGAAGTACTTGTTGATTCTTATAAAAAATATATTGATAATTTTAGAGAACATGTTGAAGAATTTGCGATACGTAATAATTTAAGATTAAAATAGTTGTTCAATTAACTTTTTATAATTTCGATATTCTATATATTTAATATTATTCTTTTTGCAATGTTCTGCAAGACCTGCTTTTGCAAAAACAACGTCAGGTTCTTTTGACACACAAAAATCAGAAGCACCATCGCCAACGTAGTATACTGTCTTATATAATTTTTTTAAGCTTTTTACAACCTTACATTTACAAGTTCCGGCATTGTTACTGCAATGTTTTGAATCATTAGGAAATTCCAAGATGAACTTTTCATATTCATTAAAATATGCGTGATTTGTGATTACGTTTATAAAATCTATTTTATTTTTTTCTAAGATTTTGTTTATAAAATAATCTAATCCGTCACTTAGAATTACGACAGGCATGTCAATTTCTCTTGCACGTTTGCAGAATGGAATGAACCATTCATCTATTTCTACGGTTTCTAAAAATTTATCTATAAGTTTTGGATTTAATTTAGGAACAAGTGCAAATTGTCTTATCAAACATTCTTGCGACCCGAATTTGCCATCTCTCCAGTCGTTTTCAATGTCTAACCATTTTGAGTCGGCGTACTCTTCAAGAAAAGTTGATAGAGTATCTTTTTTTGTTATAGTTCCGTCAAAATCACTAACTAAAATCTTCTCTCGCATTTTATAAGTTTATTATAAACATTGTAAACTCTCAATCTTAGGTATATAATTTTTTACATATGAAAAGATTATTTTATTATGAAACAAAGATTGGTAAGCTTGGAATTGCTGAAGAATATGGATTAGTTACAAATATTTGTTTTATGTCTGTAAAACAGCCAATGAACTGTAAGTTATGTGAAACAGATATTATGAAAGAGGCTTATACTCAGCTTGAAGAATATTTTGCAGGCAAAAGAAAAGAATTCGATATTCCAATCAATCCGTCAGGTACAAGTTATCAACAGCAGGTTTGGTGCGAGTTGTTAAAGATACCTTATGGAGAAACAAGAAGTTATAAGGATATTGCTGTGGCAATGGGAAATGATAAATCTTCAAGGGCAGTTGGAAATGCAAATAATAAAAATCCTATTCCAATAATTATACCTTGTCATAGAGTTATCGGTTCTGATAATAAACCTGTTGGATACGCCGGTGGAATTGATATAAAGAACTTTTTACTCAATATAGAAAAAACTCATTGTTAGAAATAAAAGCTTTTTAATTATTTAAAATATATTAATGACTGGACATAATCTCAAAGTTATTATAAAATTTAGAAAAAGGAATTTACAAATATGGCAAAAAATATTGATACTATACCTATAGAAGTTTGTATATTGACTGCAGATCACGACATTAAAGGTACTGTTCACGTTTCAAAATATACTAATACAAACAGAGAATTAACAGATTTATTAAATGATAGAGAAAGAAGATTCTTAGCGGTAACAAATGCTGAAATCTATTCAAGAAATTCTAAGCAACCACCAAGAAGATATAACTTCTTAGAGATACATATGGATTTTGTGTTGATGGTTCACCCGTCATCGCAAGCTGTATTTAAAGAATCAGGCAGATCGCAAGAAGATATAGCCAGATTTAGAGAATTAAGACTTAAATTAAATCAAACTAAACCTTTTTAAGGTTTAGTTTTTTGATTTTGCGGAGTAGTTGAGTAAATGAAAAAAGCTATATTTATTGTGACAATACTATTTGTTGCAGTTATATCAACAGCATGTATCAATAATATTGCTGTTCAGGAATTGAATAATGCGGCCAAGTCGTATATGGATAAAGGTGACTATACATCCGCTATTGACAGATTAGAATCCAGTTTGGAATTGGATAGTACTGTGTATGAAACATATTATAATCTTGGTGTTGCATATATTGAATCAAAACAGTATCAAAAAGCTATAGATTCTTTAACAAAAGCTATCGATTTGAATTCTAAATATGCTGATACTTATTATACATTGGCTGTAGCACAAGAAAACTTTGCAGATTCTATTACTGATTCGAAATCGCAAACTGAAGGTATGATTACCGGTGCAGATGAAAAAGTTTCTTATTCTGAAACGAATTATCAAAATTTATCAGATTCTGATAAAGAAATGATGATTCAATCTTATTTGACAGCTATTTCTAACTATAGAAAATATTCTGATATGATTAATTCAGAACAAAAAACTTCAGAAATATCTAATCATATATCAGATATGGAAAAAGTATTATCTAAATTAGGTTATTCGGGTTCAAGTTACTAATGTTTTGTGCTCCTGATAGTGTATTTTTTTATATATTTGGATTTCCGGTATATTATTATGGAGTGATTTTAGCGTTTGCTATTTTTATAGGAATTGTTACTGCTAATAAGATTGCATTAAAAGAATATTTCATGCCTGCTGTTATTCCTAATATTGCTACTTCAGTTGTAATTGGTGGTATTGTTGGTGCAAGGTTATACTATTGTTTATTGAATTATAATATCTATCTGCAAAATCCTATCGAAATTTTTGCAATTCGTGAGGGAGGATTAACTATTCATGGAGCTATATTAGGTGGTTTAATTGTTTTGATTTATCAAGCGAAAAAAAATCGAATAGAATTGTTGAAACTTTGTGATATTTTTGCTATGGGCTTGCCTATAGCACAGGCTATAGGACGCTGGGGTAATTTTTTCAACTCAGAGGCTTTTGGTTTGCCGACTGATTTACCATGGAAATTATTTATAAAACAACCTTATCGACCAGATGAATATTTTTCCAATCAATATTTTCATCCAACTTTTTTGTATGAATCAATATTAGATATTTTTATATTTATAATATTGTATTACTTAATTGTGCCTAAAAATAAAGACAATTATGGTTATGTATCAGCTTGGTATTTACTATTATATTCTATTGTGAGATTTTTTATTGAATTTTTGAGAGTTGATTGTGTTAAATATATTTATGGAATTCCTGTTCCACAAATAGTATCTATAGTTATTATTGTATTGGCATTAGGCTTTATTATAAAAAATAACAAAAATAAATCTTAGTGTAAAATTACATCGTGTATTGATTGAGATTGTTCATTATCTTTTTTTATGAATATTTTTTTTATGTATTTTATAAAGCTATTTTCTTTTTTCGTTGGTTCTTCAAAAATGTCATATTGTGGTAAATTTGGCGTATCTTTTGTTGCTCGTTCTATAATTATAGTTTTAGTATCTTTTTGTGATTCAGGATGGAATTTTATATAAATTTTATGAAGAGTTGTTCTAAATGCAATAGAACACTTTTTAGGACAGACTAAACCCAATGTAAGTCCTAGTAATAATGAAACTATAATAATATAAATATAATCAGATTTCTTCATATAAATATTTTACCATTTTTAAGCAATAAAATCTTGTTTTTGTTTTTTATGAGGGTTTAAACTGATAACGTGTGCTAATGCAGAAGCTGCAGTAAGAAAAATGGATAAATTATGTGCTTTTTTCCAATGAGCATATCCTGTTATTGCAGTTGCTCCGAGTAAACCTAATGTAAGATTTCCTGTTAATTTTACAGGATTTATATTTGTTTTAAATTTATTGTTAGTATCAGTTGTTTTGGTTTGCGTTGTTGATGTATAGCTTATGCTTGCACTAATTGGTGCAATATTCATAATAACCTCCAAAATTTAATTAGTTAATGAACATTTTTAATAATAGCATATTGAATAGAAAAAACAAGATGTTTACATTATTCTGATTTTTCTCTTAATTTTTCAGGAGTTTTCCCTCCAAATTTATTTCGAACTTTTATTGCACCCCAAGCTCTGAACATTCCGTTTTCGTATGTTAGAAGATAATACCCGCCTTCTTCGATATATTCAATTTCTGCGTTCATATATGTGTAATCTTGTTCTGCCGGAGTTATTGATTCAAGTGCATATTTTTGTCGGAGTATTTCCTGAACTCTTTCTTGATATTTTACACTTCTTTTTTTTCTCTTTTTATTATGCTCCATTTTTTGTTCTTGTATTCGTTGTACTTCCGCCTCATTTTGTGCAAGTTTGAATACTGGAATTACAGCAATGAGTTTATGTGATTCTATCAATAATAAGAATTCTTTATCATCAGATAAAGCCAGTTCATACATGCCTGGCTCAATATAATTTCCATTATAATCGTAGATATAGTCAACGAGTTTTAGGATTGGTTCTTTAAGATTTGAATGCCTGTATCTTATAATAGCATCTTGGTTTTCCATTTGACCTGATGGGTATACTGGATAAAGCAATGTCTCATCTATTACCCGCATATTTGGCGGGAGTTTGTTGTCAATCATTGCCATTATAAGACCTCGCTTATAAGTGCTTTTATTGATTTATCGATATCAGCAAAAGATTTACCTAATGCACCGCTATGTCCGGTAAAGATTAAGGACATATATTTGTTTAGTGACTTATCCTCTTTTAAAATAAGTCGAATACTTTCACGCATCAATCTTTTTAGTCGGTTTCTTTTAACAGCTCGTTTATGTGTTTTTTTACTGACAACAAATCCTATTTTTACAGGGGTATTATTTTTATTGTTTTTCCCAACATTAAGAGTTATTCCATCTTTGTAGTGGAAATTTTTTATTCTATATGTTGCATTGAAAGCTTGCTTGTTTTTTAATCTGTTTTCTTTTTTTAGCATACACAAATTATACACCGAAATAAGAAAAGACGGAACCTTTACAGATTCCGTCTTTTCTTTTATAGCTTTGTATTAAACTATGCTTCTTCTGCAGCAGTTTCTTCTGCTGGAGCTTCCGCTGCTTCTGCTGCAGCCTTAGCTTCTTCTTCCGCTTTAGCCTTAGCTTCAGCCTCTGCTTGTGCTTTAGCTTCTGCTTCCGCAGCAGCTTTTGCTTGAGCTTTTTTAGAAAGTTTTATTGTATCTTTCTTTTGATAGTTTAATGTTCCGTCATCGTTACAGTTTTTAAGTAAGTATGCAACTGTATCTGTAGGTTGAGCACCTTTAGAAATCCATTCTAGAGCTTTTGCTTTATTGAATTGCATAACTTTAGTTTTAGGATTGTAGTGTCCTAATTCTTCAATAGGTTTACCTTCTCTTTTTGTAGTAGAGTTGATAACGATAATTCTGTATGTTGGAGCTTTTTTAGCACCTAATCTTTTAAGTCTGATTTTTAACATCTTAAATTTTCCTTCTTTTTCTTTTGTTTACTTGTTTGCGAAAGTACGCCGCTTTACTTTCGACAGAACAACCCTAAGAGGAGAGAGTTATTCCATTTTTATTATAATCATGAAGAAAGTTAATAATCAAGCGAATATTAACACTTTTCAACATTAGTTATTCATATTTGTTTAATGCTTTTTTTAGTGTAGTTTTGTAATGCTGAATTAAATAATGTGGTTCCAGTATTTGAACTGATGGTTCCCATTTGTATATTTCACGGCATATTTCGACTTCTCCGCTTGCTGTGAATTCAACAAAGATTTCATCTCTTCCGAAAGTTATTTTTTGAGTCGGATGGAAAATGTAATTTGTTATTTTTTCTTTTAACTCTATTGGAAATTTTAATTTTACGTTGTATTTTTTACCTTGCCAAATTCCAAAGGTATGTTTTTTAAAATCTTCTATATCAAACTCTTCATTCATATCAAAATATTCGTTTGTTTCAGTACAAGAAGTTATTTTTGATAGAATAAAATATTTGTATAACTCAGACTTGTCTCCTGTTCCAATAAGATATAGTTTATTCCCTCTTAAAATACCGTATGGACAGATTAGATATGATTCTGTTTTATTATTTT
>JAMPEO010000114.1 GCA_023665105.1 Candidatus Gastranaerophilales bacterium
GGTAGATTATATTAAAAACATGTTATTTTTTCAAATATAAGCCAAATATTTATTATAATTTACAAGAGTGTCAATTTGTGGTTAAATGTAAGTATGATGAGAGAATTTGAATTAAAGAACGGAATCAGAGCCGTTTACAAAAAGAACTCTGGAACACCAAGAATTGCATTGACATTAAATATGTCAATTAACGAAGAAGAAAAACTTGCAGGCACATATTCGCTAATGACAAGATTGTTAATGCAAGGTACTGAAAAATATAACAACGAAGAACTCGCTAAAGTGCTTGATGAAAATGGCATTGAGATAATTATTGATATGAAACAAGATTATCTTAGATTTAGATTATTATGCCTAAATGAAGATTTCAAAAAAGCTATTGAACTTCTTGAAGATATAATCAAAAATTCAACATTTAAAGAGTTTGATAAAGAAAAAACAAAAATGAAGGGTGAACTTGTTGCAGAACTAGATTCAGCAAGATTAAAAGTTTCCGATGCATTTGTAAAAACAGTATACGAAGGTCATTACTACGGACATACATATACAAATATTCTTAAAGATATTGATAATATTACACAAAATGATGTAATTAGTTCTTATCAAAAAATTACATCAACAAGCAGAAAAGTATTATCTGTAGTAGGAAGCCTTGAAGAATCTGATGTTATAAATTTACTAGACACAACATTTAGTGAATTAGATAATTCAAACGAAATTAAAAAAACTATAACAAAACCTGTTTTAAACACTCCTAAAAAAACAGAAGTTATAAAAGAAGATGCTCAGCAGGCACAAATTCTTCAAGGGTGGCTTGTACCAACCTTTACAGCAGAAGACTACCCTGTAATTGTTGTTATCAATACCATACTTGGCTCGAGCGGTCTATCATCAAGATTATTCCGTGAACTACGTGAAAAGAAAGGACTTGCTTATACAGTTCGTTCATCTTGCGAAATCAAAGAATTGGCAGCTTTATTCAGTATTTATATTGCTACTGAACCATCTAATATTGAAACCTGTCTTAACGGTTTCAAAGAAGAAATTGATAAGATTAAAACAATTCCGGTATCCGAAGAAGAACTTCATAATGCAAAGAATAATATATTTGGTAAACATCAATTCATAGTAGAAACAAACTTCCAACAGTCAACATCAATGGCTTATTATGGAATCAACGGTTTACCATTTAACCATTATGAAAATATGCATGAAAGAATTAAAAATGTAACACCGGAACAAATTATGGAATGTGCAAACAAATATTTTACAGAAAATTCTGTAATAGCAATACTTCATCCATAGAGGAATTATGAAAAAGAGCGAAAAACTAAACGAATTAAAACAGGAATGTTTAAACTGCCTAAAATGTGAACTTGGCAAGACAAGAAGTAATATTGTTTTTTCAGACGGAAATCCTGATAGTGCAAAATATATCCTTGTTGGCGAAGCTCCAGGTGCAAATGAAGATATGACGGGAACACCGTTTGTCGGCAGAGCAGGTAAACTTCTTGATGAGTTTTTAAAGCAAGCAGGTATTTCAAGAACAGAAGATTTGTATATAATCAATACAGTGAAATGCAGACCGCCTGAAAACAGGGTTCCAAAAGATGAAGAAAAAGCTGAATGCAGAAGATATATAGAAGAACAAATAAATACTGTTAATCCAAAAGTGGTTATTCTATGTGGTGCAACAGCACTAAAATCGTTTTATCCTACCAAAACACCTATCTCTAAGATTAGAGGTGAATGGTTAAAAGTTGATGTGGCGGGAATGGAATATGATGCAATGGCAATCTTCCATCCATCATTTTTGTTAAGAAATCACTCAACAGAAGAAGGTAAACCAAGATGGTTAATGCTTGAAGATTTAAAAAAGATTAAGAATAAATAAACTATTCATTTTCAAGCGTATCAAGAAGTTCTCCGTAAGCTTTATTCAACTTTTCAGGGAACTCAGGATCTCTAAGCTGTTTTAAGATTTCGTCTTTATAACCTGAACCAACTATCATATCAGCTTTATAATCACCTGCCGGCATATATGCTGCTGCTTCAATATATCTTTGTTTAGGGTCTTTAACAACATCTTTAGGCATCTTATAAACTTTCAAACCATATTTACCTACGACACCCGATGTTGATTCGTCGTAGTTTGGCATAAATTCATTAACAGGAGAAAATTCACCATATTCAGGAACAATTCTGTTATCTTCGACTTTTTCAGCAACTCTTTGAACAATCTCATCAACTTGATCCTGAAAAGTCATATCTTCCATATCATTATCCATTTTTTTTATTCCTTGAAATGTATTAACATTTAAATTATTTATATTATAGTCCATATTATCTCCTATTATAATATATTTCGAATTTTAATTCTATATTAAGTATAAATCTCAGGATTTAAATTTTTTGCTACCCAAGCAATAGTTTTAGGGAAGTATCTTCTCAAATATTCTGACCTGAACGCATGCCCGCCTTTAGCAACATTTAGCAACATATTACTTTCTGCAATAGATTCACTAATACCACGATTAGCTCTTTCGCCGGCTTTATCAAGACCTATGAAATAGTTAATATAACCACGCTGCATTTGTGGAAAAGCCTGAACGAAAGCTTGACGTTCCTGATCATAAATTGTTTTTAGTTCAGGATTCTTTCGAAATATGGTTGCATCAAGCTTCCAATCTTTATTATGTCCAAATTCATGCAGGAATGTTGATAATCTTTGACTGCCTTCTCCAAGTTCAATCATATTTGAACCAGGCATATAATGTGCATTATTTATAACATTTTGCTTACCAATACTTTTTGTACCGGTTTGAGCCATGTGGAAAAATTCATGACCAGGAATATGTTTAAACATTTCTACAAAATTTTCGTTATTCATATTTTCAAGACTGAATTCATCCAAATCAAGCTTGACGGGTTTTCCGGAACCATTAGTAACAGTAAGCATATTATCTTCATCTATTTCAATAAGATACCTTTTGCCGTTACAGGTTGATTCAAAATGATATTCATCAATTACATCAAATGTCCTGTGTTCATTAAGCAATACATTTCCACTTTCATCAGTTATTTTATAATCGCTTGAATAACTTCCGTCAGGTGATTCTTTATAGTTATAATTGGTTTCTGTACCATCTAATGATTTATAGTTCTTTTCAACAATAATATTACCGAATTCATCTCTATAGCCGGAACTTAAGTTCTTTGTAATACCACCATTTTTAATATCTCTGTACTGAGTATTAAATACTCCCGGAATATCGGAATTTGAAGAGTATTCTACTCCAAGTACTTCACCTGTTTTAGGGTCTTTTATCACTGTTGTTTCTTCATAAGGTACTTTATCACGATGTTTAACACGTGTTCGCATACCACGTACTATATCATCAGTTTCTTTAAAAGCATATTTATTAAGTTCAGAGCTAATTACATTATATTCACCTTTCAATTCTAGAGTATTGATATCATAATCTCTAACAATCTTTGTATCATCTTTAAATTTTAGAGTGTGTCTAATTATTCCATCTTCAACGGTTATATTTTTCTCAGCAATATTTGCCATTTCGGCTGGTGAAATTTTTGCTTCTAATTCATTCAGTTTTGATACTGGTAATCTCTTTTTTCTAACATGATGAATTACTTCTTTGATAGTTGCTGCATCGTAACCAGCATTACTTAGATTTGTCGCAAGCATATTCATATCTACTTTTATGCCAAATTCACCTTTAGATGAATATACTATTGCAGCTATTCTACGCAAATATTGGTTAGTTGTTTCATTAGGTCTTGACGGATTTGCTTTCATTGTACCAATAAACAAATCTGTATAACGTTTGTCTATATAATGAATATTGCCGCTTTTTTCTTTTTTGACGTTTCTAACACTTTTTACTATTTCTATTAGTACTCGTGAAGTTGCTTTTGCATCAGAAACATCTGTCTTAAGAAAATACTCGGAATCTTTCAATATAGTTGATAAGAAATCTTTATGGAATGTGGATACTTTGCCATCAGAAGAAATTTTACTTAATGAAAGTATTTCCTTTATTTGTGAGAAATCAACATTAGATTTCAATAATAAGTTTGCAAGTGCTGCACTATTATCATCAATCTTTCCTGTGTAATCAAAGCACGATAAAATAGTAGATTTCAATGACTCATTATTTCTTAAGTAAGCTGAAGAATTTTCATTATAACTTTTAGAAAGAGATAAAACTGTCTCTTTAAATTTTACAGTATCAGCAGGATCTATTTCATCCATTATTTTATAAGCAAAAGAAATAACATCTACATCAACTCCGGCTTCTTTATGGAATTTCACAACATCGTCAAATTTTGTTCTGTTTATTAAACCGTCAGCACCGGCAGCTATTTCGTACAATCCGGCAATAGTTGTCGGCTCATAATCAGGATGTGTTTTCTGAAAATCCTTTATCATAATAGCCAAAGTTTCAATATCGCCTTTTTTGGTTTTGTTGATAAGTTTTGCAATCATTGAGTCACTAATGCCAAGAGCTTGTAGTTTTTCAGCCTCTTTGATAAGAACATCTTTTATTTGTCCTGTTTCATCTTTGCAAGCTTTTATAACAAGTGATGAATATTTATCATTAGTAGTACCATTTTTCTCACCAACTCTGACAGAAGCTTCGTAACGGTCTATTGACTTATTTTTAGCACGAGTAGCAGCTGTAGCGGTATACGAATCTGAGGTTACATTATCAGTGGTATTTCTAACCAAACGTGACTCATATTCACGTAAGAATTCTGCTTCTTTTTCAGGATTTTTCTTAATCTTTTCAGCTATTTCGTGTACTAGTTCAAGATTTTCGGCACGTAATCGTTCATCAAAACCTTTTGGCAGTTTTGGTGGATTCATACCGTCATTAAAACCTAACTCTGCCAAACGTAAATATTCATAATGTGCTGTTAAGTAATGATTGTATTCTTCATACATTGTATCAGTCATTACTTTCTTATCAGTAAGCAGCCTTTTCATTGGTTCATAAAGACGGGTCAATTCTGTATTTGTACCGATAATATCTTTATTTGTTCTTAGGTCATAAGGTATATGTTCACCCTCTGCAAAAGAATTTAACTTTTTACCTCTATATTGCCATTCATAAGTAAATCCGTCTAATGTTTCAAAGTTCATCTGCAACGCTGTATATCCGGACCCACGTACTTTAGTAGTTGATTTTTTGCGATAAACATCATCAGTCCGTGCTGCAAGACGCTCCGAAAGATTGTTTACACGTTCAACAATAGGTATTTTCACCCCTTTTGAATCAGCATAAACTTTTAACTTATTTAATTGTTTTTCTGTGAAGTATGGAATTCCATCTTCACCCATATAATTTGAAATACGTGTCAAATTGACTTTATTTGTACCATTTGCTTTTGCATCTATATAACGCATAAGCCCTTGAAGCACATAATCTGATTCAAGTTCTACAGCCTTTTGTCTGGCAGTTTTAATATCACCGGCATCAAGATATTTTTTGACCTGAGGATGATTTGCAAAACTACCTATATCGTTTACAGTTCTAACACCAACGCCATCCATAACAGTGTTAATAGCTTTATCAAGTGTTGTGGATGTATCATCTATTAAAGCATTTTGTATTTTATCATATAAACTTTGTACACTCTTGCTACGATGAGATAGTGTTGCATCAGTAGCAAGTCCCATTTCTTTCATAATTTTACATATTTCAGGTTCTACATCTAAAGCAGTTTTACGTATCTGTTCAGCTGCTTGACGAACAACAACTGCCCCCTCAGCTGACAAGACAAATTTATCACCCTTTTTAACAAGAAGTTGTGAACCTGTTTGAGATAGCTGTTCTTTACTTAAGATAGATGAAATACCAAAAGCATCACCGTGTTCAGGACGAATAGGTGAATGAGTTGATGTTGTAGCAGCAGATGTATTCTCCGCAGTTGAGTGTGATGTTGTGTTTGATACGGAATGTGTTTCAGCGGATGTAGACCCTGCCGAT
>JAMPEO010000115.1 GCA_023665105.1 Candidatus Gastranaerophilales bacterium
AAACTTGAATTTGTAATTATTTCGACTGTTCTTATTTTATAGTGCTAAAAATTTCTATGCAAGCCCCCACATAAAAAATAATAAAATTGTTAAAAAGAATTTACACTTATTCTTGAATCGTAAACCTTAATGTACCTTTATCATCAATAACATTATTCCACATAGTTGCAGGTCTAACCCATATATCATCTGTTTTTAAAGATTCATAAACAATCATATCTTCTTCTGTTTCAGAATGTTTTGCCAACGCAATAATCTTATACAGATTACCTTTATAATGTTTATAAATTTTCCCAATTTCAATTTTTTGTTCTTGCATAACAATATATTAGTTTACAATAGCGTAAAAATCAAATGATTTTCTTTTACATATAATGACTATTAGTATATAATTAAATAGAAGTTTATATATGAGGAGAAAGTTAGAAGTATGTATAGTATTATTCTTGCAGGTGGTTCAGGTAGCAGATTATGGCCTCTTTCACGAGAGTTATATCCAAAGCAGTTATTAAATATTCAAAATAAAGAAAGCTTGCTGCAAGAAACATTTAAACGTATTGCAGATTTTGTACCTGCCTCAAAAATTGTAAGTATAACAAATACTAAAAATCTTTCTAACGTAAAATATCAACTTTCTTCTATAACAAAAACACCTTATGTAATCTCAGAACCTATAGGGAAAAATACAGCACCTGCGATTGCAGTATCTGTTAAATATATTATAGATAAGTTCTTAAAAAATAAGGATGATATTATATTAGTAGTACCATCTGACCACAAAATAAAAGACACAAAAGGTTTTCAAGAATCAATCAAAAAAGGTGAAAAGCTTGCAGAAAAAGGATATCTTGTTACATTTGGCGTAAAACCTGAATATGCAGAAACAGGATTTGGCTACATTCAGGTAGAAAAAGTTCTTGAATATGGTTTTAAAGTGAAAAACTTTGTAGAAAAACCTGACTCAAATTCAGCTCAAAAATATGTTGATAAAGATGGAATGTTTTGGAATAGCGGGATGTTCATGTTTAAAGCATCTGTTTTTATGGATGAGTTAAAAAAATATGCACCTGCAATTTATGATGCCGTTAACAATTTTGATTTTTCTCAGCACGAAGAAATTCCTTATAACGATTTTGAAAGATTACCTTACATATCAATAGATTATGCCCTCATGGAAAAATCAAACAATATTGCAATGGCAGAATTAACCTCTGATTGGATAGATGTAGGTTCTTGGAAATCAATATTTGATGTAAGCAAAAAAGATATGGATAACAATGTCAAAATAGGACACATTCTTGATAAAGATTCAAAAAATTCGCTTATGTACTCATCTTCAAAACTTGTTGCAACAATAGGACTAGAAGATGCAATAGTTGTTGAAACAGAAGATGCTATTTTAGCATGTAAAAAAGACCGTGTACAAGATGTAAAACAAGTCTTTGAAACACTAAAACAACAACACGATAATACTCAAATGGTTCACAAAACTGTATACAGACCTTGGGGATTTTATACTGTATTAGCACAAGGTGATGGATTTTTGACAAAAATGATTCATGTTAATCCTGGACAAAAACTTTCGGTTCAATCGCATAATCATAGAAGCGAGCACTGGGTTGTCTTATCAGGAACTGCGAAAGTTGTATTAGAAGGGAAAGAGCATATCCTTAGTCCCGGACATAGTGTTGATATTGCGGTTAAAGCCATACACTCATTACAAAATCCTTACAAAGAAGATTTAAAGATTATAGAAGTCCAAAAAGGTGATTTATTGATAGAAGAAGATATTATCAGATATGAAGATATGTATGGACGCTGTTAATGAATAGAAACTTTATTTTAAAATCAATGGGATGTAAGTCCAATCAATTTGAAGGTTCTCTTTTAATAGAAAGGCTCGTTGAGGCAGGTTTTACACAAGTAAAAGATTATCAATCTGCTGATTATTTTATTTTGAATTCTTGTTCTGTAACACATAAAAGCGATAATGAAGCATTATACTTATTGAGAAATGCTCTAAATATTAACCCAAATATCAAAAACATAATAACAGGCTGTGTCGCACAAATTGAAAAAGATAAACTATTAGAGCTGCCATATATTCACTACGTATTTGGAAATGATGACAAATTTGATATTGTAAATCTATTAAACTCAAATACTAACAATGCAGTATCAGATATAATGACTCTTGATTCATTTAACTACCAAATACTTAATGACACAACCAAAACAAGGTTAAGTTTAAAAATCCAAGACGGTTGCAATAATAGATGTGCATATTGTATTATTCCTTTTGCCAGAGGAAAATCAAGAAGTGCTGATAGTGAATTTATTATAGAGCAAATAAACAATGCCTCTAAAAACGGTTTTAAAGAGGTTGTATTCACTGGTATTCATATAGGACAATGGGGAATCGAAAATGATAAAACCATACTTGATTTATTAAAAGATGTTGAAAATAAAACTACAATAGAAAGATATCGTCTAGGTTCCTTAAACCCTCTTGAAATAACATCTGAATTACTTGATTTTTTGGAAAATTCAGAAAAATTCTGTCCACATTTCCATTTGTCCCTACAATCAGCATGTAATAAAACACTCCAATCAATGAACAGATTTTATACAGTAGAAAAATATTTAGAACAAATTGAAGATATTGTATCACGCTTTGACAGACCATTTTTAGGCAGCGATATTATTGCAGGATTTGTTGGTGAAACAGAAGAAGATTTTCTTATAACCGTTGAAAATCTAAAGAAATCAAAATTATCAAAAATACACACATTCCCATATTCAATCAGACAGGGGACACAAGCTGAACAAATGAGCGGTCATAATTCAGATAAAATAAAACAACAACGTGCAGATATAATAAAAAGAATTTCCAATGAAAAATTTGATGAATTCATGTCAAAAAATCTAAATTCTACACAAGAAATTCTTATTGAAAAACGACCCGATAAACACACCGGTAAGTTAAAAGGTGTTACTAGAAACTATATCAACGTAATTATTGATAATGAACCTAATAACAAAGAAAATTATTACAACACCATACAAAAAGTTAAACTTACTAAAATTATGAATGATAAATTTTATACAGAATTACTTCAATAAAAAAAGAGCCTTAAAAGGCTCTTTTTCTGTCATAAAGATGAAACTATTATTTTTCACCATATTTGTTTTTGATAAGTTTGTTTGCAATAGCACCTGTAATACCACCGGTTTTAACTCTATCAATAGCATCATCAGAGTATGTTTTAACAAATGCGATTGAACCTGCTTCTGCAACAGATTTTGCTGCTGCAATAAATGATTTAAAATCAGGGCTTGAAAGCTTTGGCATAGACATTTTAAAACTTGTACGAGCTGTTTCAGCACCTGTTGAAACTTTTGTATGATTAACCTTACCGGTTTCTTCATCTTTTCTATATAATGAACCTTCACCTTGTGTTAAAGGTAAAACTTCTGCAATATCTTCTGCTGTAACTGTTAAATCTGCTGGGGTTGTTGCTACCATATTCTATTCTCCGTATCCTAATTATCAAATATTTCCTATGTATATATAAAGTATATATACTTATAAAAATTGCTTTTTCAAATCAGAATTGTTAACATTTCTTAATAAACACTAATATACCTTGCTTAAAACTGAGTTGTGAGCTTTTAATTCTATTGTATCATCTAATTTTTCTAACTCAATATCATCATTGTATTTCTTACGTAAAGCAAGTTTTATTAAATAATCTGCAAAATGTGGATTTTTAGGCAAGAAAGAACCATGTAAATAAGTACCAAACGCATTTCTTGAACGAGCACCCTCTGTTTTATCTTGCCCATTATTACCATTACCAACAAGAACCTGTGCCATAGGTTTTGTATCTCCACGTAAAAACGTTAAGCCACTATGATTTTCGAATCCAACAATAGTATTAGGTTCTAGATTTTCAACAGAAGCAGTAACATTACCAATAAAACGAGTAGAACCAGCCACTGTATAGGCATCTAACAAACCTATTCCCTCCAATCTGGCAGCGTCATGCGGTTGATAATATTCACCAAGCAACTGATAACCGCCACAAATACCAAGAAATACAGCATCGTTATGATATTCCGCAGTTAAAATAGATTTATGACGTTGAAGTTCTTCCGAAACTTCAACTTGTTGTCTATCCTGACCACCGCCAATAAAATAAATATCCGTACCTTCTTCAATTTTGTCATGGATATTTATTTGCTCAATATTCAAATCTATTCCACGCCATTCACAACGTTTTTGCAACACTTTAACATTTCCAATATCTCCATAGATATTTAGAAATAACGGATACAAATGAACTAATTTTAAACTTAACTGTGCCATATTTAATTACCTGCTATACTTTGATTCTTTTACATTTTTATAAAACTCTGAAGTTATCAATTGAGAATAATGTTTCTTATCATTTATTGAAACAATAAGACGCTGATTTTTTGCATCCTCATCAACAACAGAAATAACACCACTTATATTAGACATTGGGAGCTTTGATACTTTTGCATTAAACTTAACATAAGGAACTTTCTGACCGTATGCATCCATATAACCTTTATCAATAATTTCAATATTTTCTACTGTTGAAGACTGATATTTGAATTTTTTACATAAATCTTCTAACTTAACTTTTACACCATCATCTTTTATATCATCTTTTGTTAAAAGTTTTTTCTTTCCTGAATCAACAATAATCATTTTTTGACCGGATGTTGAATGTTCAGCAACGACTGTCTTATATCCTAATACATTTACAGCGGTTCCTATACTAAACTCTTCATTCACATTTGAAAAATCACCAACTTGTTCAGTTGTTTTTTCTTTATCAGCAGAAAATAGATTAAGAGCTTTCTCTGTAATATTATCAAAAGCGTTCTGTTTATAAAGAGCCATTAAACCAACCGCTGCTAAAATTATAATAATTGTGTTTACAATATTTTTAAAAAATCTATACAATTATTGCACCTCACTATATTCTTATTATACAATTATAGACATGGCAAGAACGGAAATCAATAATATAAATAGTATAGATGTAGATTATTCAAAAGCATCAAAAGGAATAAGACAATACTTAGATGTAAAGAAAGAGCATCCTGACGCATTGTTACTATTCAGAATGGGCGATTTTTATGAAACATTCTTTGAAGATGCACACAGATTATCTAAAGAGCTTGAAATAACACTTACAGGTAGAGCTGCCGGTGAATTAGGGAAAATACCACTTGCCGGTATTCCTGCAAAAGCTCTTGATATATATATGAAAAAGCTTGTAGATAAAGGTATCAATGTTGCTATCTGTGAACAACTTGAAGACCCTAAAACAGTAAAAGCTTCAGAAGTTGTAAAAAGAGGAATTGTCAGAATTGTTACACCTGGTACAATCATTGAAAATGACTATCTTGACAAAACTTCTAATAACTATATTTGTTCATTATTTGAAGAAAAAGGAACATACGGTTTTGCATATTCAGACATAAGTACCGGAGAATTTAAGGTTACACAAGCACCTTTAAACATTATTTTATCAGAGTTAGCAAGAATCAAACCGGTAGAAATAATAGGACCTGCAATAGCACAAAAAGCTTTACCCTTTCAAATTGTACCTGAAGAAAAAATCGATTTGCCGGAAGAAGTAACATCTATCTATAAATGTTCAAAAATACCATCAAAAGTATACACAGAAACATTTGCAACAAGTAATTTAAAAAATGCATTAAATATTGCGAACCTGGATTCATTAGGATATAAAGATTGTAAACTTGGATATCGTTCAGCAGCAGCTCTTCTTGCATATATTTGGGAAAATATGAAAGGTTCTTTCCCTAAAATAGAACGTATTGAACACTATGAATTATCACAATACGTCCTTATGGATGCGAGTACAAGACGCAATTTAGAATTAACAGAAACATTAAGAGATAAAAATAAATACGGTTCTTTATATTGGGCTATCGACA
>JAMPEO010000116.1 GCA_023665105.1 Candidatus Gastranaerophilales bacterium
AGATTACTCTTTAAAAAAATGTTTTAAAGGAGGGCATTATGTCAATAGATGTTACAGAAGCAACATTTGAAGCAGAAGTTTTAAAATCAGAAGTTCCTGTAGTTGTTGATTTTGGTGCAAAATGGTGCGGACCTTGTAGAAAGCTCACTCCTGTACTGGATGATATTGCCCTTACACTTGGTGAAAAAGCTAAAATTGTTAGAGTTAATGCTGATGAAAACAGAGAACTTTTAAAACAATATTCTGTCAGCGGATTACCAAGTCTACTTGTATTCAAGAATGGCGAACCTGTAGAAAGAATGGCAGGACTTGTTCCAAAGTCCACAATCATTTCTAATATTGAAAAACATATATAATATATGACAAAGATTTTATTATTAGTTTTTATTATATTATCTGTTAGCGTTGTAGTATTGATGCAGCGTCGTAACAGTACGCTCAAAAAACGCTTTGAAAATATTACAGAATTTTTTACTGATATAAATCATATTGTTAATTCTATCAGGTATGGGAATTTGTCTGCACGTGTTGATACTTCTGTTCCTCAAGAAACTAAAGATTTGTCAGAAAGTATTAACCGTATGATAGAAACCTTAAATGATAGAGAGCAGATGATTGTAGAGTATCAAGCAGAACTTACTAACCAGAATAAATTTTTATCAGCATTGATTGATTCGCTTTCAGATGGATTACTTGTTTTAGATGAAGATTATATTATATTGAGTGCTAATTCAAGAATTAAAAAATGGTTAAAGCAGCCTGTTATCGAGGGGACTAGCGTTTTTGAGTTTCTCAAGATACCTGTTGAAAAAGAAATTACTGAACTTGCTGATGATGAGATTTTCTTAAAAGATAATAAAGATTTGTATTTTAAAGCAAGTACAAGAAGAATTCAGTCAAAAGAACATGAAGACAAGTATATGGTTGTAATTAGTAACTATACAAACCAAAAAGAAGTGGATTCTTTAAAAGAAGATTTTGTTGCAACACTGACTCACGATTTAAAAGTTCCGATTATTGCTGAGGCAAATATGTTAGAGTTTTTCTTGCAGGAGAAGTTTGGGAATTTGAACGATAAACAAAAAGAAGCCCTAAATACTATGAAATCTTCAAACAAAGAACTTTTGGATTTGGTTCAGATTGTTTTGGATACCTATAAAGTTAAAGAGGGAGAAATTGAGTTAAATCTTGAATCTGTTTCTATAAAAGATTATATGGATGAAATTGTTGAAGAAATGAGTGTGATTGCTCATAAGACTAATAATAAGCTGGTTGTTAATATTAAATCTGATTTTGATATCAAGGTTGATTATCTTCAATTCAAGCGGGTTATCAAAAACCTCGTTAATAATGCAATTTCGTACGGGAAATCGAATTCTGATATAGAAATAAATGCCGAGAAAAAAGGCAAGAATGTATTTATTAAAGTAAAAGATTACGGCAAGGGAATTTCGGAAGAAGATATTGAAAAGATATTTAATAGATATTTTTCAGCAAGCAAAAAATTCCGTAAAATCGGTACAGGACTGGGATTATACCTATCTCAAAAAATTGTTCAGGCTCATAATGGAACATTAACTGTTTCAAGCAAAGAGGGTGAATATACAGAATTCTGTATAAAAATATAAATTTTTAATAATTTTCTCAACTAAATGATGTATTTTTGTGTAAAATATTATGAAAAATATCAAATCAGGGTTGAAATTTGTAAAAAACACATTATAATTTTAGTATAACCCTAATAGTAGGAAGATACTATCCCCACAAGAAATTAAGAGATTAAGGTAATTAAGATGAGAAAAATCTACCCCGTTATTGCAGCATTGCTGTATGTTTTATGTACATTTTCAAGTATGTCTGTGAGTGCAGAAACTGTGTCTGATAAAACTTATACAGGAAAGAATGATTCTGCATATACGAATACTAATACTGCTGTAATGCATCATGTGACATTTACTGATAATAAAGCAACTACTAGTGGTGGTGGTATTTATAACAAAAATACCGGAGTTATACAGTTGATAGATGGCAATTCTTTATTTGAAGAAAACCATGCTAAATATGGTGGTGCTATTTATAATTATAAAGTAGGAACTATTAACAGAATTGTAGATACAATATTTAAACAAAATACTGCCAAATCTCAAGGTGGTGCTATATATAGTGCCGGCTATTTGAGCCATATAGAAAACAGTTCGTTTATCAGTAATGATGCTTGGGGTGATACCACAAAAGAAGCGGGATATGGCGGAGCTATATATGCAAACAAAGATTTAACTATTACCAATTCAATATTCAGAGATAACCACGCTTATAGAAAGGGTGGTGCGATTGCTTTAAAGAAAGGAAATTTGACTCTTGAAGCAAAAGGCAACGGTGCAAAAACCGAATTTAGAGATAATGTACAAGGTTATTTAGGTTCTTCAACATCAAATGATGTTGGTAATGATATTTATATGGGCGGTTCTAATCAAAATCTTTATCTAAATGCTTATGATGTTAACGCTTCTGTTATTTTAAATAGTGGTGTTGATTTCAATAAAGGTTTAACCATATATGTTAACAAACCTGCCAATCAGAATGAAACAGCATCAGGAACTGTTGTTTTAGGTGGCGATGTTGGAACATCATCAAAAAGAGTAAATCTTTATTTGAATGGTGGAACAATGTCTTTCATCAATAATGAAATCAACAATGTTTATGCAAATAAAGTTACTATCAATTCTGATACTGCGTTAGGTTTTGATATTAACCTTATGACAGGTGAACTGGATTATGACAGACTATATCTTAACTCGGTAACCGGTACAGGTAAATTTATTATTACAGCTGATAGCTTTAATATTATGTCTAACTTTACGGAAGAAAGTGAATCTGCGGTTCTTAGACTTATTTATGCTTCATCTTCAAACTTCAAATCATATATCAATATGTTTGACGATGATGGTAACAAAACAAATATTATATATATACGAGATGAAGAAGGTAATAAATTATATAAAGTAAAACTTGCATCTGATGGTACATTGATTTTCTCTAATGTTTATTACATAGACCAAATTACAAATCCTCTTGCTTATGCTGTTAACTATAATGATAACAATTCTTATACATTAACTTTAACAAAAAATATAGTTGCTGATTCTTGGGAAGACATTGATCCTGGTAATCCAAGAAACAAACTTATAGTAGATGAATTATATATTGTTGGTAAAAACAAGACAATCACAGCAGAAAATAATCTTGTTGGTATAGATGTTGATAATAGTATTGCAGATGCAGGCGTTACTAAATATTTGAATGTTAACAGTACTATATTTACAGGATTTGATAGAGCCATTACTAACAATGGCGGATTGGTTGATTTATATTATTCAGGATTTAAAGGTAATAATAGTATTAAGTCTAAAGAGAACGGTGCTGCATTAGCAAATATTTCAGGAGTAATGAATATTACTGGAACTGCAAAGAGTACAAAATCTTTGTTCTATAACAACGAAGCTGTTAATGGTGGTGCTGTATTTAACAGTGGCGAGATGAATATTATATATTCTAATTTTGGTGCTGTTCCAACTAAAAAAGCAACATATTCTAATATAGCAACAAATGGTGGTGCTATTTATAACAGTCAATATGATGTTGTATCAGAAACTAATCTTTCAGGATTTGATACAAATCTAAAAATAACAAGTTCTAATTTTGTGGATAACGTTGCTAATAAGGGTGGTGCTATTTACAATACATACGCAGATGGTGAAGCTGCTTCTGAAGCTGTTCAGATTACAAGTTCAACGTTCACTCATAACGAAGCAAAAGATTTGGGTGGTGCTATTTATAACGAAGGTAATATTGAAGTTATAACAAGCAACTTTGGTAACAAATCTAAGAAAGCAGCTTATGCAAACACTGCTGTGAATGGCGGTGCTGCAGTTGCAAATATGAAGAATGGCAGATTTGTATCATCAAATACAAATTATTATTATAGTTCAGGTGATAATGGCGGTGCTATCTTAAATACAGATAATGCGACTGCTATTATTCAAGGTGGTACTTTCGCCAACAATTCTGCAACGAATGGTGATAGAAATGGTACAAAAGGTAATGGCGGTGCTATTTATAATGATGAAAATGCAACATTATCTCTTGATAGATACACATACTATACTATTAGTAAAGGAAATACTGTTGAAAAATATGCTTATTTAACTTTCTCTGCAAATACGGCATTGAACGGTGGTGCTATCTATAATCTTGGCTCACTTGTTCCTACAAATTACGATGTTTATGGAATGCCAACAGATATTGCGGGTACTTTCTCAAAAAATACAGCTACTTATGGCAATCAAAACTATACAATTAGTGCTCCGCAAAAAGAGGATGCTTCAATATATATAACACCAAAAGGTGGTGCTATTTATAATAACGGAACTTTAACATTATCAAACGCAAGTTTTACGTCAAATTCTGCTAATAGTAAAGTGACATTTTCTGTTAAAAGATATATGGATGGGTATACTCCTGTTACAGAACAAATAACACGCTTTGCGGGACAAGGCGGTGCTGTTTATAATGCTTCATCTGAAGATGTAAATATATTGAATACAACATTTAGCAAAAATAGCGCGTCTGCAGCCGGTGGTGCTGTTTATAACGAGAATGCAAATTCAACATTACATATTACAAACTCTGATTTTAGTTCAAATACTTCAAGAACTCTTGTTACTACTGTACAAACTCAAGAGATTCAAAATGGTGCTAAAACTAAAACAAAAAAAGTTACTATAAAAAAATACATAGGTGATGGTGGTGCGATTTATTCTAAAGGTGATGTTGAAATAAACACATCTGAGGAATATCAATCACTTGTGCGTACAACTTCTTTCAAATCAAACACCGCTGTAAACGGTGGTGCGATTTATGCAGATGGAACAGTTGATTCTTATTTAGCTACATTTACATCAAACAAAGCTAATGGTAATGCTAACAGCGATGATGGTAACGGTGGTGCTATATATTCTAAAGATGATGTTAGAGTTAAGAACAATACTTTCTCTAAAAATACTGCAACCGGTATTGGTGGAGCTATCGCAGGTAAGAATATAGATGTTATTGACAGTACATTTAGCAGTAATAAAGCTAATGGCAATGGTGGAGCTATTTATGCTGATGGTGATATAACAGTCAATGCTAATGACTATGTGCCAAATGAAGAAGGTATACCTTATATTGGTGCGTCTTCATTCACTTCTAATACTGCATTAAATGGCGGTGCTATCTATGCAGCAGGCACTGCTCTTATCAAAGATACTACATTTACATCAAACAAAGCATCTAAAGGTAACGGTGGTGCATTATATGCAGGTGGCGATATTAGAGTGATTAACAGTACATTTAATAAAAACTCAGCATCTTATGGTGGTGCAGTTTATGTTGAAGATAGACAAACTGCAACATTTATCAATACAAGTTTTACAGGCAATAGTGCTTCAAAAGCCGGTGGTGCTATCTATGTAGGAAACGGTGCTACTGTTAATATTGTTGCTTATGATAAAGATGTTACTATTTCAGGTAATAAAGCAGCCGGTAAAGCAAATTCAATATATCTTGATGATAACGCAAAAGTGTATTTAGATGCGTGGGATCATACATCATCAGGTGGTGGAAAATATACTATTACACTAGGTGATGGTGTTACAGGTACAGGTAATAACAATGATATGTACCTTAGAGGTAATGGTAATTTTAATATAACAAAAAATATTACTAATATTTCAAGCCATGATGAGGCTGGTGTTGGTGCACATATAATACTTGATGTTGAATCACTTATTCAATCTTCATCAATGTATTTCTCAGGTAATTCTACATTCTGTATAAACAATAACAGAATAGGTACGGTTGCGTTTAAGACATTAGGTCTACCTGACAACACAACGACCAACGTGTCAATCGACATGGACTTACAAAGCGGC
>JAMPEO010000117.1 GCA_023665105.1 Candidatus Gastranaerophilales bacterium
CAAAATATGATTAAAAGAAGAGTTTCTAAACAAATTTCAATAGGTAATATAAAAATTGGCGGCGATGCACCTGTATCAATACAAACAATGTGCAACACCGATACCCGTGATATAAATGCAACCTTAAATCAAATTAAAGAGTTTGAAAATGCAGGTTGTGAAATTGTAAGACTGGCTGTTTTAAATAAAGAAGCTGCAGAATCAATAAAAACACTGGTTCAAAAATCTAACATACCACTTGTTGCAGATATACATTTTGATTATAGATTAGCGATTCAATGCATAGAAAATGGAATTAACGCATTAAGAATAAATCCTGGAAACATTGGAAAAAGAGAACATACAGAAAAAGTTGTTAACCTTGCAAAAGCAAATAATATACCAATAAGAATTGGAATAAACGCAGGCTCTCTCGAAAAAGAATTAAAATCAAGAGAAGATTTAACACTAGCTGAAAAAATGGTTGAAAGTGCAATGGGTCATATCAGAATATTGGAAGATCTTAATTATGACAACATAAAGATTTCACTTAAATCATCTGATGTACCAACAACGATTGATGCATACAGACTAATTGCACAAAAAGTTGATTACCCGCTTCACGTAGGTGTGACAGAAGCAGGTACATTAAAAGGCGGATTGATTAAATCATCAGTAGGGATTGGAACCCTCCTTTCAGAAGGTATTGGTGATACTATCAGAGTATCTTTAACAGAAAACCCTGTAGAAGAAGTTTATGCAGGATGGGGAATTTTAAAAGCACTCGGATTAAGAGAAAGAGGAGTAAACTTTGTATCTTGTCCGACTTGTGGAAGAACGCAAATAGACTTAATCGGTTTAGCAAAACAAGTAGAAGAAAGATTTGCTAACCTTGATTTACCAATAACTATAGCTACAATGGGATGTCCGGTTAATGGGCCTGGCGAAGCTTCAAGTGCAGATTACGGTATTGCCGGTGCAATAGGAGAAGGTTACATATTCAAAAAAGGTGAAATAATCCTTTCAAGAATACCTGAAAACGAGCTACTGGATAAGCTTGAAGAAGTTATAAAACAAGACTATAATATTTAAATCATATAATTTATTTTTGAATGTGCATCCTCTGCCATCCGTATCGCAGCTTGAGTATTCAAGAAATTCAGTGTTGCCATCAAACTGGTTCCCTGTCTGAATTGGTTCCTAGCAGCAGCCATTGTTTCTTCTTTTACAGATTTTGTATAAGCACCATTGCTTGCACTTTCAATATTACGTTTAACTTCTTTAGTATATATTTCTTTTAAATCAGGAGTTTCTGCCTTTTCAACAGGCTTTGCTTCAGTTGTTTCTGCAACAGATGCTGAACTATTTAATCCCATATTCTCCATAAATTGATTAAACGGATTCATTGGAGATTCTTGCAAACCTGCTCTTGCAATTTCCATTACATCGTTTTGAATTTGGGAAGTATAATTTTCACTTTTTTCAGTCGCCAAACTATTAGACTTCTCACGGGCACGTTTAAAGATTGCCTCCTTAATCGATGCCACTTCAGAGCGGTCTATTGACGGTTTAACATCTATAAAATGAAAATTGCTCATCGTATCCTGTAATTTTCCTCGTACTAAGACAAACCTGAATTTCAGGCAAGTCTATATAATATTATCGTTATATCTATATAAAGTAAAGTTACTATGAAAAATTAACAAAAATAGATATACTAAATATATATTTGTTACATAAATATACATTTTAAGTTTTCAGACAAATCCTATTGCTTGACATTAGTCATTCGACTGATGTAAAATATATAAAAAAATGAAAATACATTAAAATTTTTTAAAAGAGGATTGACATGAACAAAGAAGAATACTGGGAAAAAATAGAATATAATATGAATGATGTTGGTATGAAATTAGACGTTATCAGAAGCTTTTCAAATGTTATATATCAACACATTGATGATAAATCTGACAGTTTATGGTTAGATGTTGTAAATAGTTATGATTTACTCTTTAAAGAAATAAAACGTGTATATAACAGATACGAAGTATTGTCTCAAATGATTATGCGTTATAAAGATATGCAATAAATCTTCACACCATAGTGACAACCTTGTAAATATATAGTAACATTAGCCTATGATTAACATATCATTTACAGGCAAACCATCAAATTACGTTAAAATAGATAATATAGTATCACGCTCTGCACAACCCGAAGTGGTTGATTTTGATTGGCTTAAGGATGATGGCATAACGGATGTATTTAATTTTAGAACAATGGGAGATCCCAGAATAACCATTGATGAAAAGGCAGAAGTAGAAAAACGTGGAATGAAATACCACAATATACCAAGCTACACAAAAGACCCTAAAGAAGAAAATATCGATAGATTTTTGTCTGAAATAGAAGAGGTTAAAGCACGTGGTGGCAAAGCACATATCCACTGCAAAGCCGGAGCAGACAGAACAGGCATGTACGCTTTCATCTATAAGGCAAAGAATAATATTGATAATACTGCTAATAATATAAAAGAATGGCTTGCACACGGTCATAACCAGAAACTCTACCCGAATTTAGTAAGTTGGACACAAGAATTTGTAAAAAAGAGATTTTCGAAGTAAAATAGCTATGAGGATAGCCTCAACTCACTATAGAAAAGGTTGAAATATGAAGTATTCAAAATATTCGGCAGTAGTAGTCGGAAGCGGGATTTCAGGATTATTTTGTGCATTAAAGATAGCACAACAAATAAATTTACCTGAAGGACTTCTTGTTGTAACAAAATCTAACTTTGGAGAAAGTAACTCCAGATATGCACAAGGCGGTATTGTAGGAGTGATGAACGATAACCCTAAAGATTCCGTCGAACTTCACATAAAAGATACCATCCGTGCGGGAGCAGGTTTATCTGAACACGATACAATAAAATTTATATCAGAAAATTCAAATCAAGTCATAAATGATTTAATTGAGTTTGGGGTAGAATTCGACAAAGACGAAAATGGGAATATTGCATACACACTTGAAGGTGCTCATAGTATAAACAGAATTTTACACGCAGGCGGTGATGCCACAGGCAGTGTTATTGAAAAAACATTATGCAAAAGAGTCAAGGAAAACCCTAACATAGATATTCTTGAAGATACCATAGTTACAGAACTCCTTGTAGATTCTGATGGTGAATGTAAAGGTGCAATTATATATAATGATGATACACAAGAATACGAAACAATATATTCATCAGCAATGATATTAGCAAGCGGCGGTATTGGACAACTATACAAATACACAACAAATCCACTTGTTGCAACAGGAGACGGGATTGAACTTGCATATCAAGCAGGAGCTATTCTACAAGATTTAGAATTTGTTCAGTTCCACCCAACAGCACTTGCAGTTGAAAACGCAAAAAACAGATTTTTAATATCAGAATCAGTAAGAGGAGAAGGTGCAAAACTTCTGGATAAAAATAATTCTGAATTTATGTCAGAATATAGCGAATTAAAAGAACTTGCTCCACGTGATGTAGTAACACGTGCCATCTATGACAAGATGATTAAATCAAATTCTCCAAATGTGTATCTGGATGCAACAATCATACCTCACAATATGTTATTAAAAAGATTTCCAACGATATCAAAAGTATGTAAAAGTGTAGGCATAGATATAACAAAAAGTTATATTCCGGTAGCACCGGCAGCACATTACTATATGGGTGGAATAAAAACAACTATTGATGGCAGAACTTCCATACGTGGCTTGTATGCAATCGGTGAATGTGCATCCACAGGTTTACACGGGGCAAACAGATTAGCAAGTAATTCATTATTAGAATGTGTAGTTTGTGCACACGAACTTGCAAATTATTTATCATTTACAAGTCTTGTTCCACCTAAAAAAATCGATGAATCTATTATGGAAACGATTGATAAATATACAAAACCACTTAGCGATGAATCATTTAACATCTCCGAATTAAAATCACGCTTAAAAGAACTTATGTGGAACTACGCAGGCATTTTAAGAGATGAAAACTTACTACTAAAAGGATTAGATGAAATTTATAAATTAAAATCCGAGTTTAGGCGTAATACAAAATGTTTAAACAAACAAGAATATGAATTGAGAAACATGCTATGCGTTGCCCAACTTATTATTAAATCAGCACTAAAACGGGAAGAATCCAGAGGGGCACACTACAGAACGGACTTCCCTAAAACTGATGAAAAAGGTATTCACAACTGTATTATAAAAGGAGAAGGAGAACCTAGTTTTGTTAAATAAATTTTATATTGAAGAACACGTAAAAAATGCTTTAAAAGAAGATATTGGTTTTGAGGATATTACAACAGATAATCTTACTGATGAAAATGATAAGATGAAATGTTTTTTAAACACAAGAGTTGATGGCGTATTCTGCGGAAGAGATGTTTTTGAAGCAGTATTTAAAATATTATCAGAAGATATCAAAATAAAATTTTTCGTTAAAGATGGAGATATAATTAAAAAAGGTGATAAACTTGCAGAAATTTCAGGATCTGCAAGAGCAATCCTAACAGGAGAAAGAACCGCACTTAATTATGTTCAAAGAATGAGCGGCATTGCAACAGAATCAAGAAAGTATCAAGATGCAATAAGAGAATATAATGTTCGTATGGTTGATACAAGAAAAACAACTCCAAATTTCAGAACATTTGAAAAATATGCTGTTAAAGTAGGATGCGGGTATGTACACAGATACAACCTTTCCGACTGTGCAATGATAAAAGATAATCATGTTAAATTTGCAGGTTCAATCACTAAAGCGGTAGAAAGATTGAGAAAATCAATTTCACACGCACACAAAATTGAAGTTGAATGTGATACACTGGAACAAATAACTGAAGCTCTCAACTGTCAGGCAGATATTATTATGCTTGATAATATGACTATTGAACAAATGAAAGAAGCCGTAAAAACAATCAATCATAGAGCCATTGTTGAAGCAAGCGGAAATGTTAACCTTGATACACTAAAGGAAATTGCTTCAACAGGCGTTGATATCATATCTTCAAGTGCTATTGTTGCAAAAGCACCAACATTAGATTTAGGACTTGATTCATAAGTTTATAAAATAATTGAGACATAAAAAAGAGGTGAACTTTCACCTCTTTTTTTTATAACAAATGTTTAAACATCTTATTTATCTTCTTCTTCCGAATCTTCTACATCGAATTTTTGAACAACAAGTCTTGTAATTCTTGCACCATCCACTTTTTGAACAGAAAACTTAAGACCTTGTTCTTTTATCTCAACAACATCTCCAACTTGAGCTAATCTTCCAAGAATTTTTACAACAAGACCGCCAATAGTTTCAACATCCTCAAAATCAAACTGATTTTCTTCAATATCAAAAAACTCTGCAATCTCATCGATTCTAACCATAGCATTAGCTACATAAGTATTTGGTGCAACTTCTTTTATATCAATTTCTTCATCCTCATCAAATTCATCTTGAACTTCACCAATAATTTCTTCTAATACATCTTCAAGAGTAATCAAACCTGATGTACCACCAAACTCATCAACAACAATACCTATTTGGCTTTTTCTTTTTCTAAATTCGATAATCAAATTATCAAGAGTCATCGTTTCCGGAATAAGCATAATAGGTCTTAATAATTCTTGAATATTAACGTCACCATTATCTTCGAGCATCTTTGAATATAGATCCTTAACATGCAAGAAACCTAAAATTCTATCAATACTTTCTTCATAAACAGGATATCTGGTGTATTGATTATCAGCAGTAATCTTTTTAATTTCATCAAGCGGAGTAATTGTTTCAATGCACATCATATCTGTTCTTGGAATCATAACCTGCTTAGCTGTTAAATCAGAGAACTTAAACATATTATGAAGCATTTCAGCTTCTGTTTCATTTAATAC
>JAMPEO010000118.1 GCA_023665105.1 Candidatus Gastranaerophilales bacterium
GCAGCCGATACCCCAAACTGTATCTGTTACAAAAGCTATTACTCCATCATTGAGTAATGTATCTTTGATTATTTGTTTTTCATTATCTTTCAGCATTGCAAGAAAATAATAACACTAAAATAGAACTATTCAAGTTTTGCATAGTGTTATGCTTGTTGAGTGTCAGACATTCTTACCCAGCCTGATATTTTATTATATCCATTAGATCCAGGTTTGTATGTACGACGTCTTACTGCATTGCTAGAGTTGCCTTCGATTGTGTGTATAGTACCATCAGGGTCAACACTTTCTACAATACCTGTATGTGAAGCACCATTTTTCTGAATCATTATATCACCAGGTTTTGGAACATAGCTTCCTTTTTCTGAGTATAAACCTTGTCGTCTTGCTGATTCTTGTATTCCGCTTACGCTTGCCTGATATCCAAATACATTATTGCCTTTATAGCACCATGAAACAAAACTTGCACACCATGCAGCATTGTTATTAACACCGTTTCTGTATTTTGCAATTTCTGCTCCATCATTATGTCCTGTAGCTTCTCGAACACCAATTTGACTTGTTGCATTTGCTAATGCTTGTGCAGAATTTTTACCAACATGGCCATCATTTACAACACCGCTTGCTACATCAGAATAATATGATGTTTTTGCACCAATTTCCGGTAACGCTTGTACTAATTGTTGGTGTGCTGTTTCAATTTGATTATCTATGTCTAATAAATCATCCGCCAATTCTGTATCAACATTTTCAAGTTCTTCTTGTTTTTCTTTGATTTTCTGAGAATTTGTGCTATTTGTTTTGTCTAACTTTGCAATTATTTGTGTGATTGATTTATTAGTTCTTGATAATGATGTATTAAGCTTTTGTACTTCTTTTGATAATGAAGAATATTTGTTATTGCTTGTGGTTAATGATGTATTTAAATTTTCTATTTCTGCTTGAATTTGGGCTTTTTTATCTTCATCTTTAGTTCCTTCAAGCTCACCTTGTTTTCTTGCTATATTCTCTTTTATTCTTCGAGATTCATTTTGAGCATTATCCATTTCTGCTTTTTTTGTTTTGATTTCTTGTTCTAAATCATCTTGAGTTTTACGTAATTCAGTAATTTTATTTTTTGTTTGTTGAGAAATATTATTATCATTTTGAATTAGTTCGTCTAACTCAGCTTTTAATTTAGCTTTTTTGGTTTCAGCTGCTTTTATTTTGAAATTTTTTAATGCTGATAAAATATCCATTCCTTCTGATGGAGTCATAGAGTTATTATCGGAACCATCATCATTAAAACTCATTGTTGAATTTTTGATTTTATTCTCCATTTGTTCGCAGAGTTTTGTTAAATCATCTTCTGATATTGAAGTTTCATCACCGTCCAAACCTGAAAGTTTTTTAATATCTGCTTCGTTTAGAACTTCATCTTCTTTTTCTTCGCCAGTTTTTATATGAATTGTATCAAACATTGCATTCAAAGTTGCATCGTTTAAGTTTGCAGAAAAAATGCCGGATTGATTGTTTTCGGGATTTTTTGCTAAATCTTGGTACTTATCAACAAATTCTTTTTTTGATAAACCTGCAGTAAATAGTTCTCTTAACACATTATCACTCACATTATTTGGCATAGTTATTCTCTCTTTCTAATAATATAAAAACTTCTTTTTGTTCAGTTATTTCATTGTATCAAGAATTCGTAACAAATCTTAAAATTTTCTTGAAGTATATATTTTTTGTCTTTCATAAAAATATTGTTATAATATTAGAATAAGAATAAATGGAGTTTTCTATGAAGAAATTATTGTTAGCTGTATTAAGTATGATATTGTTTTGTGGTACATCTATTGCAAAAAAATATACTCCGGTACCTCCTGGAGTTAAGTTACCTGCAAAATATACTCAAGAGTATATCAATTATATTAGTGAAGAGTATAAGACTGTGACTGATAATCAACTACTATTTGTTGCATTAGATATGCTTAAGGGTACTGATGGTGATTTTTCCAGAAAAGCGATACTTGGTTATAATTTAACGGGTTATCCTATAAAGATTGAATTTAAAGATTTATCAACCGTGAATAAAGCTTATGCAAATTTTGATGCTGTAGGTTGGAAAAAGAAGAAAAAATTATATATTTATATCAATCCAAAGCATCAGGCGGCACCTCCGGGAGCACTTGCTGCATTATTATCACACGAGGCACTTCATCAGGATGAATATAATTCTTTGAGTGAAGAAACTTATGCTTGGACAATGGAAGCTGTTGTATGGGTTGATATTCTTGAAATATATCCTGAATCTAATGTTGAAAACAATGCTCTTGTAAAACGTGAGAATACACTTAAAAAGCTTTTTGAAAAGGGTAATCATACTCCAAAATATATAAAAAAATCAGTTTATCAGAATAAAGGCTATCAGGGATTACCATTGACATCACCTGGCTTTCAAGAATTATAATTCTTGCTCCGGAATATGTGGAAATTGTGCAGATAGTTCAGTTCCATTTTGGATGTAATTGTCAAAACCTCTTTCGCCTTCGTCCCAAGCTTCACGTTCTAACTTGTTCCAACGGTATTGTGCATAATCTACATCTGCTGGAACGGAATTAACGTGTGCTTGATGATATTCTTCGGCAAGGTCTTTTTGCAATTGTGTGACAGGTTTGTTATACATTGCTACGCACTTACGTGAATATTGTGTGTCAGGAAGCTTTCCGGCAACTGCCATTATTGCATATTGTTGTGCGTGTCTTGCTTCGTGATAGCCTGTATCTATGACATCGGCTTTATCAGCATCTCTATAGTTGAATGATAGAATGCCTTTGCTATGATTGAAACTTCCACTGGTTGTTTCTTTCATACTATAGTTGTCTTTTTCTATTGGAATCATTAGTTTTTTTAGACCGTGTTCTTCTAAAGCAATTCTTGCGATTGGTATTTTTGTATCTTCTGCATCATACATTCTCAGTGCAAGATATTGGTCTTCTTTTGGAACTTCTACATCAGGACTACTGTGAATTGATTTTATTTGAGGTACTCCACACTCGTCTTTTACCGTTTCCATAGAGATGTATCTTGGTGGAATTTTTTGTCCTCCATGTGCTTTGGGAACGGCATATTCTGTTAGAGTGTGAGTTTCATTTTGAGTTTCTCCCAGATTTCTATCGGCTGTTTTTACTCGAGATATTGTAACATGTGTCTTTTCATCTCCTGATTTTGCGACATATTGCTTTTCACTAAGAACTTTTTTCCAAGCTTTATATTTATTGGTAATATCTAAATTTTCAAATACTTGAATAAGTCTTCCTCTAAGATTTTGATATCCAAAGTTAGGTAATTCTTTGTACAGTCTATGGACTTCCGGTTGTTCAATCCCAATGAATTCAAGAACTGTTTCTACCGGATTATTATCTTTATCACGATATGTTGTTATTATTTTTTTCTGTTCAGGATTATCAGTTTTTGCGATAACTACAACGTCTGCTGTTTGAGCTTCCTGCAAACCTATTCTTTCTGCCAAATCTATTCTTGAGGCATCAATACCCTTTTCTTTCGAAATAAGAGTATACGGTTTTATATGAGAATGTTCTAGAGAGGATGCAATTCCTTTTAAAGTTGGCATATTAACCTTTCTACATATTCAGCACACTGTTATATTAAAAACAAAACCCTTTTAGTTATTGCCAATAAAAGTTTATTTATTAAATTTTGTAAAAAAAATATGTTTTATGAAATTCTGAGGATAAAATATATTTTTTTATAATAGAGGTGTATTATGTCCGAAGTAGAAAATAAGAATCGTTATATATTTAATTTTACAGAAAGAAAAGCTCAGCTAAAAAAATCTGATTTTAAAGAAAAATCAGAGAAGAATATATATGAGTTTTTTCATCAAAATTCTAACGGTAAAGATTTTATTCCTCAGGGAGATTTTTATAATAGTTTCAAAATGTTTGATTTTGGTGATGATTCTACAAATGTTATTACAGAAGAAGAAATTACAAAATTTTTGCAACAAGCAAAGTCACAAGATTCTATAATGATTGGAAGTGTTAAATTTAAAACTAAGATGTTGAAAAATATAACAGAAGAAGACTTTTTGAGATTTTTTGAAAAAGTTACCCAATTAAATCCAACTAGCCTTGAAAAAATTAAAACTTCGCTTGCTTCCGGTCTAAAAAATGAAAATGGTGAAAATGTTTTTACAGATGAAATATTGAGTAATTTCCAATCGGAAAAAGATTCTATAAATATAAATGATTTTATTGATTCTGAAAACAATATCAAATCAGGTTATGAGTTATTTGACCTTAATGGTGATGGTAAATTAGATGATTTTGAAAAATCTTTTTTGTATTCAAATTATAATATAAATGGCTTAACTGTGCTGTCAAATAAATTTGATGAACTGGGTGAAAAAGACGGAATTGTAACATCAGATGAAAAACTTGCGGCTTATAATCGTTTGAGAGAACAGCATTATAGCAGAGTCTTAAGCGATATTGATATTACATCTTTGAAAGATTCTAGGTCCGGCGATGATATGTTAACTCCTGAAGTCAGGGCATTGTTCTCTCAAGAACGCACCGAAATATCTATGGATAATTTAGTTGATGAAAATGGTTTTATAAAAAAAGGATATGAATTATTCGATTTGAATGGTGATAAAAAATTAGATGATTTAGAACGTAATTATTTTAGTACCGGAGGAAAGTATATAAATAAAGGTTCTAATATCATAACTGTTGAGAATTTTGCAAAAATATTGTCACAATTAGATGTGTTTGACGGTCGTCATGATGAAATTTTAACTCAGAATGATAGACGAACATTGTATTTGTATATTCAAGGTGCACATCAAATGCTAAATTCTTTGGAAGAATTCCCAGAAGAAATAAGAAGTCTATATGAACAAGCTCTTGTCGGTATATCACACTTAGAAATAGATAAAAATCCGGAAAGTGCAGGCTTTCAAAGAAATGGTGTTATTGGTATAAAAGATGAAAATAATCAACGAACAGGAAAGCCTGATAAATTTCAAGTTGCATCTGTTTTGATTCATGAACTTACGCATTTTATATGTGGTCATTTATCAGAAGATAAAAAATATCCGGCAATAACCCAAGAAGTTCAAACATTTTATATGGAACATAAGTTATATGACAAGATGAAAAGTTCTCCGGAATTTAGATTTTCTCAATTAAAGACTGATAGAGCATTTTATTATTTAAGGGAAGAAAATCCTGAGATAACAGAACTTGATATAGCTAAGGCTGTTTTTATGGAAGAACATTTTGATTGGTATAATAATCATTATCAAAATAAAGATCCTAATATTATTCAAAATGCTGAATATCGTCCTATTGGAGAAATTTTTAATGAACCGGATAATAAAGCAGATATATATAATGCCGGTATTCAAAAAGCTTTTAGTGGTTTAACGTTACTGGATGAAAATGGAAAAGAATTGATAACTGATGAGTTAAAATCTGCATTTAGTGCAAATAAGCCTATATTATCAGTCAGAGATTTTGTTGATGAAAAAGGGCATATTAAATCAGGCTTTGAAATCTTCGACTTAGATGGTGACGGTTTCTTAAATGGTAATGAAAGAGATTATTTTAATTACATTACATATAATGATTTACCAAAAATTGTGAAAATATTAAAAGAATTTAACTCTAGTGAAAATAATAGTAAAGATTCGTTTGTGTCGGCAGAAGTAAGACGACAATTTGAAGAAGATGTCCTTCATAATTGTGATATGCGTAGAAGATATAATTTTCATAATATTAAATAGTTTAAAATAT
>JAMPEO010000119.1 GCA_023665105.1 Candidatus Gastranaerophilales bacterium
AACCAAAGTCAGTTACTGTTAAATTAGTTTAATAGTAATACATATTTAATAAAAAATTCCTGAACAAATTTGTTCAGGAATTTTTTATTTGGTAACGAATTGCAACGAAAAAAAATCTAACTAGCAAAAAAAGTAAAAAATATGTTTTTAGGTATATAGGTACCTTTATGAACTTATTTTTTAACAAATTATTATCTGGTATTCCGACATTTACGGCAACAATGCCATCTAGGCAAGAACGGTCGTATTCCACTGCGTTATTAGGTCCTGATAAAGATACTTTCCAAAAAACTCCATCAGCGGAGTCAATTAGTTTTACCGGTAGCAAAAGCTCAAAAACAAAAGCAGGTGACTGTCTAAAGGAACTTGATAATATTACCTGTCCATATAGTGGCGTGAAAATGATTTCCGGCAGCAAAATGGATAAGCTTGAGAAAAAGCTTGAACAATGTGATGGTATTTCTGAGAGAATGGAATTGCTCGGACAATATCGACCTTGTATGCAAAAACTTGAAAAGAAAATGTATGAGATATTTAAGGGTTATGAAATAAATAATCCTAACGGTTCTTTGAATGATTGTTTACAACAAATGAAACCTGAATGTCTTGCAGAACTTAAAGTTGACCAGATTAAAGTTTTGGATGATATTGATAAGATTTCTAACAAAATGGATGCGAAGACATCTCTAAATATTAGAAGAATAACTACAAATGCCAGAAAAATAATTCTTGATGATAATCAAGACCAAATATTTAAAAGAAAAGATCTTTTAACTGATTTATATCGAATTACAAGCACATATCCAGATGAAGAATTATCATCTCAAATGTGGCAGACTGCTAGTAGATTACCTAAATCTACTACAAATATAAATGCGTTTGTTGTTAAATATGCAAATCGTTCACCTCATGAAATTGCTGCAAGACTTTTGCGTCCATCTGTTGCATCGATTGAGCATATTTCTCCAAAATCTACATTTAAAACAGGTAAAAATAAAGAAGATCATACACTTTCTAATTTTATGTTAGTCTCAAGAGATTGGAATTCTGACAGAAGTAGTATCCCGCTTCCTGAATATATCAAAGCACATTCTCAAATACCAAAATACTCACAACGTTATGCTAATGATATAATTGCTGCAATACATAAAGGTAAGCTTGTTGATTGTGATTGGTATCCTTATGTGCTTAAAGAAAAATTGTATAACGAATCGCAAGGTATGATAAATCTTGATTTGTCTAAGTATAAAATATCTAAAGAAGATGCATTAAAAACAGCTTCTTCTGAGATTTTAGGTCGTTATGAGGATTGTGTGGAAGCAAATAAAAAGATACCGCCTGTTGAACCATAGCGATATCTTTTAACGAAATAGTTTATAAAAAGATTAGTTATTATTGAAAGCTTCGTCTTTTTGTCTGTTGATTAAGTCTTGAATCTTTTCAATAATTTCGTCACCTTTTTCTTGCATATCAGAAACAATAGAATCAGCTTTGTCTTGAATATCTTTAACAGTTCTGTCTGTTTTTTTTGCAACATCTTTAGCCATAGAGCCAAGAGCTTCTCTAGTTTCTTCGCCTGATTGAGGTGCTAATAATACGCCTGCAATCGCACCGATTGCTGCACCTATTGTAACACCTGCAAAAAATCTTGTTATTGACATAATTATTTCTCCTTTTCAATGTCATTCTATTTTACTTGATAAAATTAAACATTAGCCGATTGGTAAAAAATAGGCTATTTTGATTTAAAGATACCTTTTAATGCAGAAAATAATCCTTTTAGAACTGTCTTTGCAAATAAACCTGATAGTGCAGATGCTTTGGTAACAGATTTTATGACAAGACTTGATACTTTGTCATAAGTTTCTGTAAATTTACCAACTTTCTTATCTGTGTATTGTACAAATTTATTTATTGTAGCAGCAGATTCTCCTACATTTTTTAATATTGGTTCTAATTCTGTATGAACAATTTTAGCAGATTTATTAAGATTGCATGTTAATCTTGATAAATCAAATAATAATTTAACAACAAAAACACCTACTATGATAAGAAATCCTGCGGTTGTCCAAGTTAAAAATGTTAAGCCTTGAGTTAATTCTGTTTCCATAGTAAAAACCTCCGTTACTCAAAACTATATTCAGAATCTTCAAGTTCTTTTGCTTTTTGCATTTTTTTAGATTTAAGCATATTGTTGAACTTTTTGTATTGTCTTTCAAGTTTATATCTAAGTAAATCAATAGATTCAAATGCTCTTTTTTTAGCATCTTGTATAGCAGGTGAATGTTTTTCTGCTATGTCGCAAACTGTGTTTTTGATTTTGTCTCTTGACTCTTCTCCTGATTTAGGTGCGTATAATACACCTGCAACCAATCCGCCGATAACTCCTGCTATCAAGCCTATACCAAAACCTACTGATGATTTTTCTTTGCTCATAAAAATACCTCTTTTATTCTGATTATTATAACATATTTTAACGCTTTGACAAATCTTTCGCAACGGCTAGTCCCAGTTTTATACCTAATAATAATTTTTTATATTTTGGTTTGAAAAATACCAGAACAGAACCCTGTAACAATTCTATCAATATTTTGAAAATAATATTATTTCGTTTTTTGACAATCTTTTTTATAAGGTGCGGTAGGATTATTTTAATCCCTTCAGAAATTTCTTTTATTGCATTTATGCGTTTTTCTAGTTTCGTGTTATCTTGTTCTATCTTTGCTGATAATACACGAACTTTTTTATCTAATGATATAGCCCAAAGTACTATATTTACGAGTATAACTATTTGGGCGATGAAAACTGTTGCAATTAAAAAAATCATTTCTATTATTTCTTATTTTGTACTATGATAATAGTATATTGTATTTTTCATATAAAGAAAATACGCAGGGAGTATTATTTTTTATGAAGTTTGTATTAAAGTTAATTAGATTTTATTTATTATTGGTTATAGCAAGGCTTATTAAAGTAGCAATCAACATGAGGGGTCAATCGTCAGGAACATCGTTTATTGGTATGATTATGTTGAAGATATCTCCTGACTTTTTGAGATTTACTTCAAAGTATATTAAAAAGGAAAAGATAGCTGTAACCGGTACTAACGGTAAAACAACTACGGCAGGTATTTTGTCACATTTCTTGGAATCTCAGGGAAATACTGTTATTCATAATGAAAAAGGTGCAAATATGCTTACAGGTATTGCCAATACTATGGCACTTTCAATATATCCGTTTAAGCGTTTTGACTATTCTGTTTTGGAATCTGATGAAGCATATTTGACTAAATTATATGATTATTTGGAATCGGATTATTTAATTGTTACGAACCTATTCCGTGACCAGTTGGACCGATATGGCGAACTTAATACAACTGCAAATAAGATTCAAGAAGCAATAGATAAAAACCCAGACTTGAAACTTATTCTTAATGCAGATGATCCGATTGTTGTTAATTTTAAAACTAAAAATAATCTTAAGCCTGTATATTTTGGATTTGATAATATAGAGTTTGTTGATAAAAATATTGAATCCAAAGCTCCAATGGAATTGTTTAATTGTTCTCAATGTGGTGAAGTTTTAAAATATTCAAAAAGATTTTATGCTCAACAAGGTCATTATTATTGTGATTGTGGTTATAAACGTCCTGAGTGTGATTATGTTGCTAATGCTCAAATATATAATGATTACTCGATTATAAATATTACGCACGGCGAGAATGAATATGAATTTAAAACCTATTTAACAGGTGTTTATAATGCATACAATGTTTTAGCTGCAGTTGTGTTGGCTATGGAACTTGGTTATGAAGATTTACAAGATGCACTATATAGTTATCAATCTGTTTTTGGCAGATGTGAGACAAAAATGATTGGCGGACATAAAGCTGTGATTCAGCTGATTAAAAATCCTACGGGTGCTAGCGAAGTTTTAAAAACTGTGAATCTTGAAAATGATGTCATGATAGTTATCAATGATAATTATGCGGATGGCAGAGATGTTTCTTGGCTATGGGATGCTGATTTTGAACTTTTGAAAGATAGTAAAAAACGTATAATTACGTCCGGTTCTAGAGCTTACGATATGGCAGCAAGGTTAAAATATGCAGGTGTTGAAGATATTAAGGTTATCCCTAATATTCATACAGCTATACATACAATAACAAGAGAAGCAGAAGGTGATATTACTATTTTGCCGACTTATACTGCTTTGCTTGAAATAAATAAAATTAAAAAGTAAGGAGTAAATAATGTTACTTGGAGTTAATATAGATCACGTTGCAACATTAAGGAATGCAAGAGGCGGAGTTGAACCAAATGTGTTAGAAGCGGCAAGATTGTGTATAAATAATGGCGGCGATTCTATTACTACTCATTTGAGAGAGGATAGAAGACATATCAAAGATAATGATGTCAAAACTATACGTGCTGAATTAAATACCAAACTAAACTTGGAAATGGCAATGACTGATGAGATGCAATCTTTTGCTTTAGAGGTGTTGCCTGATGCAATTTGTTTGGTTCCTGAAAAAAGAGAAGAATTAACTACTGAGGGCGGTTTGGATATTGCCGGACAGTTAGATAGAGGTGTGAAATTTATTAAACCTCTTGTTGATAAAGGTATTGAAGTGAGTTTGTTTATTGATCCTGATGTTAATCAAGTTTCTGCTGCATATAAAACGGGTGCTCAGTTTATAGAGCTTCATACCGGAACATATTCTAATGCTTATGGTACTGATATGGAAGATAAGGCTTTTGAAGATTTAAAAAATGCTGCTGCATTTGCTCAAACTCTTGGATTAAAAGTTAATGCAGGTCATGGATTGAATTATCAAAATGTTATTAGAATGCATGAGATTGATGGCTTATATGAATTAAATATAGGTCATAGTATAATTGCAAGAGCGGTTATTGTTGGATTGCCACAAGCAGTTAGTGAAATGAAGGAGTTAGTAAAGAATGACTAAATCTAAAGAAGAAGTTATTGAAGAAATGCAAAAAGTTGTCGAACAAATGCGTTTGGATGATATAGAGGATAATCCTGATAGTGCAAATGAATATTTTCAATGTGATGCTTGTGGACAAGATGCACCTCTTGCTGGTTCTATTCAGTATGGTAGTTATAGATTGTGTAATGATTGTGTTCTTCTTGCAGAGGTTGGATTTGAGCTTGGTCAGCTTAAAGATATTGAAGAACTCATTGACAAGATGGAAGACAAACGTTTGGAAGCTGATTGTGAGTTCTTAAAGAGAGAACAAAGCAGATTAGATAATTAGATTGTCCTTTTGTCATGCCGATTGGAGGATAAAGTTATATAATCGAACTTTTTATAATGGATATATGACTACGATAATCGGCATAAAATTAACAAATCGAACAGAGATATCAACAGAATTTCAATCTGTTATATCGAAGTATGGGTGTATGATAAAAACAAGAATAGGTTTACATAATACTTGTAGTGCAATATGTGCTAATTATGGAATAATTTTGTTAGAAATTTTGGACGAGAGTGAACTTGTTCAAATGAAAAAGGATTTGTCGAATATAGATGGTGTAATAATGGCATCAATGTCTTTATAAATTATGTATTAACTGTAGATTTGAACCGATTTTAGTATAAAAAGCGAGTTGGATTTTTTAATTTGATAATTATCTGAAAAAATATTAAAAAATACTTGCAAATTTTTTTTGAGTGAGTTAGAATAGTCTTACGCAGATGGGAGCGTAGCTCAGTTTGGTTAGAGCGCATGCCTGTCACGCATGAGGTCGCG